>JANMSG010000822.1:0-9574 GCA_031389065.1 Acidobacteriota bacterium
GAGGTAGTACCCGGCGGGAAGCTCAACACCTTTCTCGATGGCGGTTTGCGCCTCCGTGACAAAGCTTGCAATATCGCGCCCACGCACGTTTAGTTCAACCACGATACGGCGACGAGTATCCTCTCTGGAAATTTGCGCCGGTCCCTCGATGAGCGACACACTGGCTAATTGAGAGAGCGGGACTCGCACACCGTTTGCAGCAGGCACCAGCAGATTCTGGATGGTGTCTATATCCTTGCTTGTCTGATCCATCAAGCGAACCACTAGATTGAAACGCTGTTCTCCTTCATAGACAAGACCGGCAGATTTGCCCGCGACTAAGGTCTCTATCAGGTCGTTTACATCCTCGACATTGATACCGTAGCGTGCGATGGCGGCGCGATCAGCTTTGATCTGAAGCTGTGGCAATCCCGAAACCGCCTCGGCTTTCACATCCTCGGCACCTGGCACACGGTTGACAACCCGAACGATTTGATCGGCTTTTTGTTTGAGCACCTCCAGATCATCACCGAAGAGTTTAATGGCGATATCAGAGCGAACGCCGGAGATCAGTTCTGAGACGCGCAACTCAATCGGTTGCGAAAAACTGCAGGTAGCGTTGGGCACACCCTTCTCCAGGGCTTCTGCCATTTTCTCAACCAGTTGCTCTTTAGTGGATGCCGATGTCCACTGCGAAGGCGGCTTGAGTTCAACGTAGAGGTCGCTAAAATCTACACTCATCGGATCGGTGGCGACTTCTGCCCGACCGGTCTTTGATACCACCTTCGTCACCTCCGGAAAGCTTCCGAGCACGCGTTCAACCTCCGTTGTCGTGCGAATTGATTGGCTGAGCGAGACGCTAGGCAGTTGCTGAATTTGCAAGGCAAGTGCCCCTTCATCAAGTCTTGGAATGAATTCGGCGCCTAAGAAAGGGAAGATAGCCCCGCTTCCGATTACCAGGGCTGCGGCGATAGCAAGCGCGCTCTTGCGGTTTCGCTGAACAGAGGCGAGAGCCGGTTGATACCAGCTTTTTGCATAGCGGATGATGATGCCCTCTTTTTCGGAAACCGGTCCCCGCAGTAAGAAAGTCATTGCCGCCGGCACATAAGTCAGGGAAAGGATTAACGAACCTAAAAGGGCGAAGACAACCGTGAGCGCCATCGGCTTGAACATCTTGCCTTCAATTCCAGTAAGACTCAGGATGGGTAGGTAAACGATCATGATGATCGCAACGGCAAAGACAACCGGGCGACCTACTTCCAGGCAAGCTTCAAGAATCGTTCGCTCAGGGGGCTCCTTTAAGCCTTCCTGCTGAGCTTCAGACCGACGACGAACCGCATTTTCAACCATCACCACAGCACCATCAACAATCAAGCCGAAATCAAGCGCGCCAAGACTCATCAGGTTTCCCGAGACGTTGAAGATGCGCATGAATATCGCTGCAAATAACATGGAGAGTGGAATGATGGTTGCGACCAGAAGCGCCCCTCGCCAGTTCCCCAACAGCAAAATCAGCACGAAGATTACCAGCGCGGCGCCTTCAAGAAGATTCGTTGTAACGGTGCGAATGGTACGGTCAACCAGTTCTGTACGATCATAAAAGGGCACCAGCTCTACGCCTTTGGGCAGCGTCTTTTTGACCTGCTCAACGCGCTCTTTGACATTGTCAACGACCGCGCGAGTGTTCTCTCCCTTGAGCATCATGGTGATACCCGCGACGATTTCGCCTTTACCATCAGCGGTCACTGCGCCTTGTCTTACCGTCGCCCCGATAACCACTTCACCCAGATCGCGAACATAAATAGGAATCCCCTCTTTGCCGGTTTTTACCACGATATTTGCAATGTCATCAACTGACTCTACCAGGCCAATTCCACGCAACAGGTACTGCTCGGCGCCGTGCTCGATATAGGCTCCGCCGACGTTCGCATTATTGCGTCCGACAGCTCCTAATACATCGCGCAAACTAAGCGCGTAGGCTTGGAGTTTCATCGGGTCAAGCCGCACCTGATATTGCTTCTCTAACCCACCGAAGCTATTTACTTCAGTAACTCCAGGCACGCCGAGCAATTGTCGCCGCACACTCCAATCTTGAATTGTGCGCAGTGAGGTTGCGTCATAGCCGCTGTCGGGCGCGGCACGCAATTCATATTGATAGATTTCACCTAATCCTGTTGAGATCGGCCCCATCTCTGGCGAGCCAATAGATTCAGGAATCTGCTCGCGCGCTTGCGCCAGCCGCTCAAGCACAAGTTGGCGCGCGAAATAAGTATCTGTTGATTCATCGAATACTACCGTCACGGCAGACAATCCGAACTTTGAGACCGAGCGAATCTCTTCAATTCCAGGCAGACCGCTCATCGCGACTTCAACGGGAAAGGTGATCTGCCGCTCAATTTCCAGAGGGGCAAGGGAAGGCGCTGCCGTCAAGACCTGCACCTGCACGTTGGTTACATCCGGCACCGCATCAATAGGCAGCCGCTGGAGGCTATAGATGCCTGCGCCGATCAGGATTGCCACCATCAATAAAACGAGGAGGCGTTGCGAGACTGAAAAGCGAATCAATGCGTTTATCATCAGTGTCCGTGATCTCCCATTTTACCTTTCATGAGTTGCGTCTTGAGCGTAAAACTCCCTTTCGTGACGATGCGCTCACCTACGGCAAGTCCGCTCAGAACCCTTCGGTATCCAGCGACTGTGCCGCCGAGTTCCACCTCACGCACCTCGAAATGACCCACCTCGTTCTCCTTGGGTAGAAAGACCACACTGCGATCAGCGATGCGCTGTACCGCTTCATACGGGATCACCAGCTCATCACCTGCCGTCGCAGCCGATCCCATAACTCCTGTCTGGAATCCAACCTCTACGAACATGCCTATCTTTAATCGTTCGCCGGGATTTGTGATCTCGACACGGACGCGACCGGTTCGGGTCTCCTCGTTGAGCGAAGAATCAATGTAGGTAACGCGACCAGCTATGGCATTTTCGCCGAGCGATGCGGATCGCACTTCCGCAGGTGTGCCGACGCGCAAAGCATTGATCTGTCCTTCCGGCACGTTTGCAATCACCCAGACGGTTGAGATATTGGAGATTGTAAAAATCGGTTTGCCGGCTTCTATACCGGCACCGGCGTTAACCATACGCTCGGTAACTGTGCCCGATACGGGAGCCCGCAACGCAATGACGGAAGTGTCGTGCGGACCTTTCCCATGGCTTCCTTCTGAAACCGAGGCCCCAAATGCATGTAAGCTGTTGCGAAGGTGTGATACCTCAACACGTGAGGTTTCTACCTCAGCCCTTGCCTGCTGAACTTCGCGATTGACAGAGATATTACTCTGATAATCGTGATCCGCCTTGGCTGACTTGTAAGCGGTTTCAGCGGCGATGAGGTCTTTGCCCGCACCTGCGCCGAGTTCAATGAGTCGGCGGGTCCGGCGAAGTGTCGCTTCCGCTTCATCCAGTCGGGCTTTTGCCTGCAGTTGTCCGACGCGATTTTCTGCACGTTGGACTCGCGAATAGTTTTGCTCAGCTAAAGTCAACCGGGTCTCTGCCTCGTGCAGCTTTCCATGCATTTCGGCGACATCAGGACTTGCAATGACGGCAAGCACAGCCCCTGCGCGTACCCTGTCACCAAGCACAACATTGACGCGCTCGACGCGCCCCGTAACCAGAGGTGTGACCTGTTGTGTCTGTTGCTGGTTGGCTTCGACTGCACCCGTCACACGCATGAGGGCAACGGCAGGGCGCTGAGTGACACTGACAATCTCAATGCCTGCCGCTGCCAGGGCTTCAGGGGAGAGTTCGACTTCTTCTCCTTCCTCTTCGCCTTCATGATGTCCTGCGGATTCTTTGCTTTCCGAGTTGGCTTTTTCACCTGCGCGAGTTGCGCTTTGTTTACGGGGCCACATCATAAAAGCGATGACTGCCACTAGCAGGACTGCCCCGGCTAGAATCAGCAAATTTCGGTTGCCTGTAAACATACCCCGATCCTGCGTTTCAAATATCTGCTTATCAGGGAGATTCGGTCGATTGGCAGTTGGCTCACCTATTGCGTGTTGGTCTTCAGGATTATTATTTTCGTCTATCATATCTTTCCTCACTTGGAATTCGGATTACCGATTGCAGATTGGAGATCGGCAAGGGCGCGGTAGGATTCAGCCAGTGCCTCTGTATACTCGCGTTGCGAATCTATATATCGCCTCTGCTCAGAGAGCAGATCGGTGATGCGGAAGGCGCCAATTTCATAGGCGCCGCGAATCGCTTGTATGTTTTGCTGAGAGCGCACCATAACCCCTTGCTCATAGATGGCAATTGCCGCCCGCGATGCCGCAAAACGTCTAAAAGCGCTTTGCACTTCGGAGCGCACCAGTTGCTCGACAAACTCGCGCCGGCGTTGCGCCTGCGCGATTGCGGTTTCCGCCTCAGCCTTGGCTCCCTGATTGCGGTTAAACAAAGGGATACTGATCGAGACGCCGAACGTCAACAGCCTGTCCTGATCACGCAATATGCCAACCGGGGTGTCGTCAAAGACAGCCCTATTTTTCGTGTATCGGCTGAAGGCGGTCATCTCAGGCAAGCCTTGAGCACGCGCCAGTCGCAAACCTGCTTTCGCAGCTTCTTCGGTCAATTGTGCGAGTCGTAGGTCAGGGCGGGTGCGAAGCGCGATATCTACTGCCGCTTCCATTGTAGAAATAGGTTCAGGTAGAACTCCTGCGACAAGCTCTTCCCGAAGTTGAAGAGGCTCGTTTGCCGGCACACCGGCGACGCTCCTGAGTCGCAATAGTATTGCCTGTAGACGCCCTTCGAGGAGGGCGACCCTGGCTTTTAAGCGATCCACCTCGACACGCAAAATATTCTGCTCAATTGGCGCGGCGTCGCCTTCAGTAACCCGGACTTCGATTACCCGTACGATTTGCGTGTCTATGTTGGTCAGTTGTTCAATCATTTGCATTTCACGAAACGCGGCCAAGGCTTCTGCATATGCGCCACGTACTTCAGCCACCAGGCGGCGCTCGCGGTCAGCGACTTCTGCCTCCGCTGCTTGCAACTCGATTCTGGCAAGGTCACCTCGACGTTGACGCACTCCATTGAATTCGAGCGGCAGAGCAAAGCCAATACTTGTCTCCCGCTCTCCCGCAGAACCCGTGAATCGTCCTGTCGTCTGTTCAAAATCTATTGTCGGGTTTTGCCTAAGCCCCGCCTGGCGCATCCGTGCCCGCGCACGTTCGATGTCTAGACGAACGGCGCCGATTTCGGTGTTTGATGTCAACGCTCTGCGAACTAAATCAGTGGATGAGGTGCCCTGTACAGGATCAGCGTATTGAGCAGATGAAGAAATTATTTTCGGGGGCTGATTCATAGCCGAAGAGGTAGGTATAGTCACCCGCCGAACGAGACCCGTCTCGGTTGATGGGTCTTGCCCCAAAGTCATAGAGGAGGCAAGGAGTATAAAAAGTGAGTAGCGTATTGATCGTTTAATCGCGTGTCGTAGTCGGAAAAACATTATCAGTGCGACCTTTCCTAATTGAGTTTTTGAATAAAGACCTGCTGATGGTGTCAAAGCGTATCCCAGCCTGATATGGACAGGATCAGCAATAAACGATCAGCGGCATAGAGTTGAGACTGCTTGTCGTTCAGCACGAAGTGCTAAGAAGTGAATAGGCGCACAAAGGCAAACCATTCCTACAAAACAGGCTCAATGATTGGGTATAGAAGAGTAAGAATTAAGCGAGGCGTGGAGGGTGAAATAGACTTTTTTGCGGAGATGAGGCCAGGTGTAATTGAGATTGCTGACGGTCTAGTGATTGCCTGTCCAGCCCAGTAACCTTGTAAATCTGACTGGGTATGATATGAGCGCAGCAACAGATGCAATCGTCTTCTTTATGTGACGGATTGGCTGGAGAGTGTTGATCATGTGCAAGATCGCTGGTGATTACAGGCGATGTATCTTTGCTTGAATAAGTATTCGAGGCTGTAATGCAGGAATCAGCAGCAGGAACGCCGCCAAATTTTTCCTGGCAAACCTCGGGTGACAAGATATCTGCTACTGTAACGCTGAATAGGATAATAACAAGTGCAATTTGCAAGAAATTTTTATTAATAAAGCGTGTCTGCATACCTAAATCACTCAGAAACCTTACCCTCGATCTATAACATAGTTAAAAGAGTGAGTCAATTGTTCGAGCGAAAAGCTACTTGCTATTGGGATTTTTGAACAATGTTCACAATAAGTTCAGACACTGAATTCGACACTTCAAGGTATCCTTCACTGTTAGCATTGCAGGGTCGGATACGCGAGAAGCAGAGGCTATCAGTATGAGGAAAAAATTGATAAAGCGCGTTGTTTTCATTCTATGTATCGCTGCTCTTTACGGACTGCTGATTTCCGACGAGCAAGACGTTATCGCATACTCGACAGGACCTGATCCAGCAAAGACCGGCGCGCCAAATGAGCGAACCTGCGCGGTAGCAGAGTGTCACGGCACAACGATCAATCAAGGCGATGGCAAATTCGAAATCATTGCGCCGGAAAATTACCAACCGGGTGGGATCTATCAAATCACTGTCAAACATCAAACTACAGACGGCTCGCGACGCCGATGGGGATTTCAACTTACCTCCCTGACACAGAGTGCTGAAAAGGCCGGCGAGTTGCAGCCGGGGGATACAACGACGGATGTGACTACAGGCTTTGGTCGGCAATACATTCAACACAACTTTAGCGGCACGTTTCAAGGGCAACAGAGAGAAGTGAGTTGGTCGTTTTTTTGGACGGCACCCTCAACCGATGTCGGGACGATTACTTTCTACGCGGCGGGAAATCAAGCCGACAATAACGGCAACAATTCGGGTGATCAGATTTATAAAACCAGCGCGGTGATCAAGGCGACTCTCCCCAATTCGCCTACTGAAACTCTCAAGATTACCCACGCTTTCATCACGGGCAAACAACTCGTTGTTTTTGGAGAAGACTTCGACCTAGGCGCGGCACTATTGATTGATGGCGTGAAACAGAAAAAGACGTTTAATGATGAAATCAACCCGGCAACCGTTTTGATGGCTCGCAAAGCGGGCAAGCAGATTGCTTCCGGACAAGTAGTCAACCTTCAGGTAAAAAATCTTGACGGCATCGTATCCGAGCCCTTCGCCTACGCACGCCCTTGATGAAACCTTGACGCTTCGTTTCCGGCAATTGATGGCTGGTTCAAATCGCGCGGTTATTCGTGCTAAGGTGAATGCTAACCGCTATAGAAATTCGTCCCCTCGCCGATTCGTATCATATCGCTCAACAGTGCGTATGCCGTTTGCGTAATGCCCGGATGGTTTTCAACGATTGCCAATTCGCCCATCAAATCTGTGTGAATGACCAACGCGTTTGAGGTTCCTTGAAGATTACCGAACAGAGAATCACGCGACACAGTTTCAGGCTCGACGCTTATCTTCACGTCTTGCAAAGACGATTCTGCTCGCGCAACCAAACGAATGGCTTTACCCGTTTCACGAGCCTGATTCAATTCCTCAAAGGAGATATTTCGTATGCCTATGGGTAAAACATCTTTTGGGTGAATTTCGGCATTCATTAAAACATTTGCCAGAGCTACAGCCTTGACCGTCGCATCCCAACCATCTATATCGTAATCGGCATTAGCTTCTGCGATGCTCAGCCTTTGCGCTTCTGCCAGGCTTTCTGCAAATGATTGGCCCGTTTCCATACCCATCAAAATCACATTCGTTGTGCTGTTGAGTACGCCCGCAAAATTTGTGACTTGCGTGGCTGGCAAACAATACTCCTGTAAATTGAAGATAGGCGCACCATCCATCACTGTGCCTTCGAAGCGAAAATTGACCTTGTGATTCTCAGCCAAGGTTTTCAATTCACGATACGCGCAAGCTATCGGTCCTTTGTTGGCTGTTACGACACTCATACTGCGCTCAAAAGCTTTGCGAATGTAGGTTGCAGCAGGCTCTCCGTCCATAGGACTCAAGGGTGTTGTTTCAAAAAGAATGTCGGCATCGCAATGTTCAATAAGGCTCAGCGCATCACTGATTTCTGATGTGTCTGGTAACCCAACAAGGCTCGCCCCATTTTCGATTCGTTGCAAAACGTCTTTGAGGTCAATGGTAGAGTTTGAAATGACGCAACCGTGTTTTCCTGTCGCTATGCCTGTAGTTCGCCAACTCAAGCCATACTTTGCTGCGAGCAGATCTTTGCGCGAATCGAGTATGCGCGCAAATTCTCGCGCCACATTGCCAAAACCTACGAATGCAAGTTTCAATTCCATTTCGTAACAACTCCGTTTGATTTTTTCGATATAGACAAAAAACTTCAAGATGCCTATGGTTCTACAACGGCGATATGAGGTAGGTTGCGATACAGTTGTTGGTAATCCATTCCGTAGCCGACGACGAAAACGTCAGGAATATCAAAGC
Organism: Acidobacteriota bacterium; assembly: GCA_031389065.1. Lineage (GTDB taxonomy): Bacteria > Acidobacteriota > Blastocatellia > UBA7656 > UBA7656 > JACQDB01. The sequence goes on from JANMSG010000822.1 coordinate 8,410, forward strand.
CGCGATAGGCAATTGGTAAGTCTATGAGGCGGCGTGCCGATTTATCCAGTAATGCGCAGATCTCCAGGCTTGCGGGCTTGCGTTCGCGCAAAACCCGCAACAGGTAATTGGCGGTCAGCCCCGTATCAATGATGTCTTCAACCAGCAGAACATTGCGACCCATGATGCTTTCTTCAAGGTCTTTGGTAATTCGCACAACCCCGGATGCAGGTTGATTGGCATAGCTGGAGATTGCCATGAAGTCTATCGTCGCTGTAATAGGGATTGCGCGTAAGAGGTCAGCGACGAATATGAACGAGCCTTTCAGAATCGCAATGATGGCGAGGTCTTTGTGCCCATAGCTCTTGGAAATTTCCGCGCCAAGCTCTGAAATTCGACGCTCCAGTTGCTCTTTGGTAATCAGAATTTTTCCTAATTCTATTTCTTTACGCATAAAAACTTTTCATTAAAATTTTTTTTCATGAATGTGAATTTTTTCGTTGACATAAAAATATCTTGTGATAATATCACCCTCGCTTGGTTGGTAACAACTAAGTCTCGATCCCGAGAGGTTGAAATTGAAATTTCCCGATTTGCAGGAAGACCAACGCTTCGCAAGAAGCAGCGGACGGAATGCGAAACTTCAGTACGAAAACTGAAGTTCGAAGGAACAGAAGGAAGCCAAAGCCCGCAAGGGCAGCGGCTGACGGAAGCTTGAAGAAACAGAAGGAAGCCAAAACCCGCAAGGGGAGCGGCTGACGGAAGCTTGAAGAAACAGAAGGAAGTCAAAACCCGCAAGGGGAGCGACGGACAGAAGTTTCGGAGAGCAGAAGAAATCTAAAACCCGTAAGGGTGGAGGAAGACCGAAGTTTCGGAGAGCAGAAGAAATCCAAAACCCGTAAGGGTGGAGGAAGACCGAAGTTTCGGAGAACAGAAGGCGTTGAAACTCTTCGGAGTGGAGACGGGTAAGAATCCGCAAGGAATCTGAAAAAAGTGCAGAGGGTCAGGAGAGGACAATGGAGGTCACTCGGGGTCGTTGTTTTTAAATATAAAAAATACTCCTCCCCACCGTTTTTTCGTCTTGGTGTTCTGCTTAATTCCTCGAACTTGTCACTACTTGCCAGACAAACTGAATTTGCCGCTGTTTGGAAGCAAGCTTTGATCGCGCAACCCGTTGAGCTCTAGC
>JANMSG010000842.1:0-4597 GCA_031389065.1 Acidobacteriota bacterium
GCGACCCAATATGGCGAGGGAAAAAGGTCTTGGATTTTGGCGGAAACATCGGCAATATTTTGCGAGACCCGAATTCAACCATTGATGAAGAGCTTTACTGGTGCCTTGATCTTGACCAGGATGCCCTTGAAAAGGGGAAGGCAACTTACCCTAAGTCGCATTGGTTGTTTTACAATCGCTATTGCTTCTCCTTCAATCCGTCTGGCACTCGGCATCTACCACTTCCTGACATGGGAGAGACCTTCGATTACATTGTCGCCTTTTCGGTGTTTACGAATACCACACAGACCGATATGTTGCAGTTAGTCAGTCAATTGGAAGATGTGTTAGCGCCCAACGGCGCTTTCGCTTTTACCTTTCTCGACCCCTATTATCTTTCCTCGTCAGGGCAGAGTAACTTTCAATGGCGACTAGCGCTGGAAAGAGAACGTGGCAATATTTCGGCTAGTGAAATGACGGATTTAGCCAGAAGATCGCAAGGCCTCAAGTGGTTCATGCTCGTCAACGGAGGAGATCTATATATCGAGACCGAAGATATTCGATCATATGAGCCGGAACAGGAGAAAACCTGTTACGTCTATCACACCGAAGAGTATATGAGGTCGCTGTTTCCGGGCGCGACGATTCTTCCTCCTGTCAATGGCGAGATGCATCACTGTTGTATCATCAGAAAGTTTTGAGCAAGGCAATGGACATATGGATTTCACTCGATTGACAGCCGAGCAGCGACAAGCCTTTGACGAGGACGGATTTCTTGTAGTGCCTAATGCTTTGTCGGCAGAGACCGTTCATCAACTCCTTGAGGCAGGAGACCGGCTGGCGGCATCGTTTTCCAGGAAACCAGAACTCTTTGATCGCCCGGAGTATAACCATTTGGATTTGCGCCCAGGTTTGCTAAGAGAAGAGGCTTTGATGGCTCTCGTCAGCAACCCTTCCACTGTGCCGCTGGTCGTTCAGTTGCTCAATCCCAACATTCATCTCCACTCGACAACGCTTATTTACAAAAGACCTGAACGTCCCGATGCCTTGCCTTTCAGGCGCGGGTGGCACCGCGACATCAGGATGGCAAAGGATTTGGGGCACCAAGGCTTGCCGCGTGTGGGCATTAAAATTTGTTACTGCTTGACCGATTTTCACCAGCCCGATAGCGGCATGACTTTGATGGCGCGCGGCTCTCACCTGAGAAGCGCGCCTCTGGCTATTGGCAAGGGGCAGGTTGATCCGTTCGAAGTGGAGGTATGCGATCTCAGACTCAATAGCGGTGACGCACTCTTATTCGAGAATCGCATTTTTCACACCGCTGCCCCCAATCAAAGCGAGCGCATATCTAAGGTGTTGATGTACGGCTATGCCTATCGCTGGATGAAACCCGAGGTCTATCTCGAAGTACCAGCTAAGGAGCATCTGGAAAAGGCTTGCCCGATTACCCGCCAACTGTTGGGCGGTTATCGTGATGTTGACACCCCGCCCTGGGCGTTGCAGGAATGGGCGAAACGTCACAAGGTTGAGCCGCAGCCAGTGCCCTGGACGGTGGACATTTGATTGACACGTGGCACATTTTTGCCAACAACTACATTAATCTTTGCTATCGGAGGATAGCGCTTTAGGAGACGCACTCTGTCATGGGGACAATTATCTCGACACGCGAAACCCAGTTCGATTACTTCGACCGCTTGCTGGAAAGTCCGGTTTGGAAGGGCAGTAAAATCCTCGATTTTGGCGGCAATGTCGGCGGCTTTTTAGTGAGCGCAGGCGACCGCGTCAACCACGATGACTACTGGTGCCTTGATCTCAATCAACAAGTGCTTGAGCTAGGGAGCGCACAATTTCCGCAAGCTCATTTTTGTCACTACAATCGCTACAGTTCGCAGTACAACCCGGACGGAATTCGCAACTTGCCGATTCCCGACCTGGGGTTGAAATTCGACATCATCATGGCTTTTTCTGTTTTCACGCACACGCACCAAAACGAGATGCTTGAACTCGTAGAGCAACTGCGCGACAAGCTCACGCCGCAGGGTGCCTTAGCCTTCACCTTCACCGATCCAGGTTACGAGAGAACTCTGTCGGATCCCGAACTGCCTCCGGGAACCGATGTGCGAAAGATGCTCGGCTGGCGTCAGGCCGAAAACCCTGCGCTTGAAATCGAAGATATGGTGGAGACCGCCCGCCAAGCGGATTGGTGCGTTCTCATTGATGACAAGCTTTATGTCGAACCGAGCAACAACTTTTCAAACCAGGAACATCAAGGCAAGCCCTGGGAGTCCTACTGCTCGTACTTCAAAGTAGATTATATGGCTGCGCTCTTCCCCAAGGCGAAGGTGCTGCCACCGGTCAGCCCTGAATGGCAACACTGCTGCATTATTAGAAAGCCGGATTAGGCTGACCGGCAAACGTTATTACATTCGCATGAAAGTAAGCTTGGAAGGGTGAGACAGCTTGAGGAGTCAAAGATGTAGAGCAATCTGTTAGATTGCGTTGGGCTCTGATACTAAGAAAACGAAGCAAACTAACAGTTTGCTCTACATTTTCTGCGGAGATAAATGATGGATTTGAGATTCCACTGGATGCTTCCGAAAGGCGGCGAGGTAGCTGTGGCTACAACTCAGACGGCGCAAGCCGCTGCTCATTATCGAATCCAGTCAACCGGCGTCGCCTCGCCTGCTCCTCGCCCAGATCTGAAAGGCTGGGTACACTTTGCCGAACAGGCAGAACAGGCTGGAATCGAATCGGTGTTGGTATCATTCAGCCGTTACGAACCTGACCCGTTCATGGTTAGTTGCGCGCTCGGCAGCGTCACCAAGAAACTCAAGTTTATTGCTGCTTATCGCTCGGGGTTGATGCAGCCGACAACTTTCGTGCAGCAAATCAACACGCTCTCGGCGTTACTTGACGGACGCCTTGCCTTGAACCTCGTGGCTGGCAGTTCAACGGCAGAGCAACGCGGCTACGGAGACTACCTACATCATGACGAGCGTTATGCCCGTGCCGAGGAATTTCTGGCGGTTTGTAATGCCTTCTGGAACGCCGAAGGCGAGGTCAATTTTGACGGTAAATATTATCGAGTCGAAGGCGGAAAACTGTATACGCCGTTTCTCGCGCCGCATCGCCGCGCTCCCGAAATCTATATCTCAGGACATTCGGAAAACGCCGAACGATTGGCTCTCGCTCAAGCCTCTTGCTTGTTGAGGGTGGCTGACAATCCTGAAAAGCTTCAACCCTCGGTAGCGCGAATTCGACAACTCGGTATCGAAGTCTGTCTGAGAGTGTGTATGCTGTGCAGACCGACGCGAGAGGAAGCCGTCAAGGTGGCAGAGTCCCTGGTGCCAGAGATCGCCAACTCCAAACATGAACGAAGCGTAGCCGTCAAAGACGATTCCCAGATGTACAGGGAAGCCGCAAAGCTTGCTGGCACGGGAGACCACTGGCTGACGCACTCCCTGTGGACGGGTTTGGTGCCGCATTACGGTCCGGTCTGGACGGCGCTTTTGGGAACACCACAGGAGATTGCCGAGGCGCTTCTTGAATTCAAAGCAATAGGCGTCAGTCAATTCATCATGTCTGGATGGCCGGAGCTTGATGAGGTGGTGACTTTCGGGCAAAAGGTTCTGCCGCTCGTCAGAGAAGCAGAGCGCCGAGAATGAAAGTGTGCGGAGCAGAGTATCCGCGACCCGTTAGGCCGCAATGAATTACATTGTTGAGCGCAACGCGCTGACAGCAAACAGGAGGAAAACATGAAAAGGATTATTTTGAGTTTTTTCATCATTACCTTAATTATGATCCCGGCTTATGCCGAAGTGAAAAGCCAACCACCGGCTCAATCTAACTGCAATCTGACAGCAGCCAACTCCCCAACCGTTCGTGACATACGACTGGGCATGAGCCTGCAACAGGTACTCGCCTTGTTTCCAGCCAGCAATAAAAGGAAGGAGATGAAAGGGGAGCTTGAGAAAGCCAAAGAGACGACCAGCAATGAGATTGTTTATCTAGCGTTCGACCCTGCCACGGATGGCAGCAGCGAGCGCTTCTCTGGAGTTGATTCCACACTGATCGGCATTTATAAGGGGCAGGTAGTAGATTTTAATGTCTCGTATGTTGGACCCACGTGGAAGAGCGTTGAGGAATGGATCGAAAAGCTTTCACAGACTTTCGGACTGCCAAAAGCGAATGGCTGGGTAATTGGTCCTAATGAGAATCCGAACAAGATTCTGAAGTGCAAAGGGGTTGAGATCGAAGCCAGGATACAGGGCGGAGGTGCATCAATAAGAGTACGAAATACGGAGCATAATAAGGAGATGGAGGAGCGCAAAGAAGGAGAAGAAGAGAGGAAGCGGCGGGTGTTCAAGCCCTGAATAAGTAAAGCATTGAGATGAGCAATGCCATCTGACAAACATTTAGATGGACAGCACACCAAGAGGTGGAGGGGTCGGAGACCGAAGTCAGAACCGGGAGCGGTAGCGACCGGGTGCGGCATACAAACCCGGTCGCTACCGCTCCCGAACAAGACTATGACCTTTCGGCGTTACTTTACAGGGTGCGGCATACAAACCCGGTCGCTACCGCTCCCGGTCCGACTTCGACGCTGGCCGGGTGATGC
>JANMSG010000844.1:0-5542 GCA_031389065.1 Acidobacteriota bacterium
GCCGGCCAGGTGGCTGCGGGTGTTGGATCGCTCACCGAGTACCTGGATCACCACCGCGCGGGCAAGTTCCATGTGTTGGCGTATGCGACCAATGATGCCTTCGACTCCGAAATAGCGCATCACAAACCAGAATTTGATGGCGCGAAAACGACGACCAAGCTGTGGTCCATAGTCCATAAAATTTTTCACTTCATCGGCTTCGCTGGTTCGCAAATATTCAGGCACGATGCTGAACGCGCTTCGCAAAACATCCATTCGACGGCAGAACAAGACGCTCAAATCCATAGGCACGAACATCCATTTGTGGGGATTGATAACCAATGAATCGGCGTATTCTGCGCCGTCTAGTATCCAGCGCATTTCGGGCAAAACCGCCGCCGTTCCGCCGTAAGCCGCATCAACGTGCAGCCACAATTTTTCACGGACACATATTTCCGCTATGGCTCGCACAGGGTCAACGCTGGTCATTGAAGTCGTCCCTGTCGTAGCGACTACGCAAAACGGCAGCCAGCCACTTACGCGGTCTTCTTTGATTGCCGCTTCGAGCGCCTCAGGCTTCAAACGAAATTCTCCATCGCTTTCGATTTTCCTTACGCTTGCGTGTCCAAGCCCCAAAATGATTGCCGCTTTGTCAATCGAAGAGTGCGCATGTTCCGAACAATAGAGCCGCAATTTCGCCTTTGCGCCGTAAAGCCCTGCTTCGCGCACATTCAGATTTGGCACCGCTTCGCGCGCCGCCGCAATGGCGCAGAGGCTTGAAACCGAAGCGGTGTCGTAAATCACTCCCGAAAAAGTTTCCGGCAAACCGATCATCTGCCGCAGCCAATTCAGCGTGATCTCTTCAAGCTCCGTTGCCGAAGGCGAAGTGCGCCACAGCATCGCGTTGACATTGAAAGCCGCCGCATACATTTCACCGAGAATCCCCGGACCCGAGGCGCTGTTTGAAAAATAGGCAAAGAAGGCCGGGTGATTCCAATGCGTCACACCTTGCAGAATTTGGCTATCAATGTCGGCGAGCATTGCTTCCATTGCCTCACCTTCGTTGGGCGCACTTTTTGGCAGTGCCTCTTTCAAATATCCCGGTTCGACTTGTGCGAGCACGGGATACCTTTCAGGATGCGATAAATAATCGGCAATCCAGTCAACCACTTGATAGCCATATTTGCGAAAGTCTTCCCCGCTCATATCTGTGAGCTGTGTTCGGTCTACTATTTCAGGCTTATCTTCGCTCATCGTTTTCTCGTCAAACAATAGGAGGACTGATTCCAGCATCAATCCTCCGCATTCCCTTCCTTGTTGTGGATATTACTTGCTGCGTTTTAAGAAATGGAGCAAATCTCCATCGGACTTCGCTTTATCAATTATGTTTGCAATCTTCCAAACGCTTTTTGTTTTTGAGAGTTCAATTTCAATGTTCCTCTCCTCTACAACTTTTCCTTTGTCTTGCCAGACGAAAACGACTTCAACAATCGCTTTGGCATATTCTAGTCTGGTATCTCCAATCTGAAAAGAATTTGGGTACTCCTGCGAATTCGTAAATGGGTCGCCGTTTAACTCAGGCACACGGTTTTGCGTAGAATTTGCTTTTGATCTCTTATCTTCTGCTAATAAGAGTTGATAGAGACTGGCATCCAACCACCTCTGCCTCTGCTTCAAGCCTTGCCTTGAGTAGTCGAATTTATTGTTGAAGTGAAAAGTGTAAAATGCTTTCACGGTCGCCGCCGCACCCGCACTCGCTTTATCTGGCAGTTGACTAAAAGAGACTATAGGCAAAAAAGCCAGCAAGATCACACAGAAGCTGAAGCCATTTATCATTCTTCGCTTATTTCTCATATGCTTCCTTGGCTCAAACAATTTGCCCGACTCTGGTGTAATCGGCTTTGCGTTTGAGCGGCGTGAAGCCTTCGGCAAGCACCGCTTCGCGCAACATATTCTCTGTCGCCTGATGGTGCGCTCCGGCTTTCGATATGACGTTCTCTTCAATCATCGTGCTGCCAATATCATTTGCGCCGTAATGTAAACCTTGCCGCCCAACATCCAGCCCTTGCGTCAACCAGGAAACCTGTTCATTCGGAATACTGCTCAAATACAGTCTGCCAATCGCCAACCAGCGCAAATATTCATCGCCCGGCACTCTATCGGGAAAGAGCTTTCCGATCGCCGTGTTGTCCGGCTGCAAAGTCCAGGGGATGAACGAAACAAAGCCCGGGTTGCGCTCTTGCAAGGCGCGCAATTTTTCCAAATGCAACAAGCGTTGGTCGCGCGTTTCGCCCATGCCAAACATCATCGTGGCTGTCGTAGGAATCCCTAGTGAATGCGCCACATCCATCACATTCAACCATTCTTCGCTGTTGCAATGCGTTCGACGTTTGCGGCGAATCTCATCAACGAGGATTTCTCCGCCACCGCCAGGGATCGAATCAAGCCCCGCATCTTTTAATTCACGCAACACGCCTTCAACGCCCAAGCCTGTGATTTTCGCAAGGTTGTCAATCTCAGGTGGCGAAAAGCAATGCAGATGAATGCCGTAACGCGACTTCAACTCGCGCAACAGATTGGTGTACCAATCTAAAGGTAAATCAGGATGTAAGCCGCCTTGCATTAACACGCCGCTGCCGCCCAGCTCTATCATCTCCTCGACTTTTTCATACATGGTCTGGTAATCGTGAACATAGCCATCGGAGGACCCTGGCTTGCGATAGAAGGCGCAGAAATTGCAAACCGAGACGCAGACGTTCGAGTAGTTGATATTGCGGTCAATGACGTAGGTGACCACATCGTCGGGATGGAGTTTGCGACGAAGCGCATCGGCAAGTCTCCCCAGTTCAACGGTGGGCGCGTAGTCTTCGACTACCATCCATTCTTCGATTGATAATCGTTGGCCCGCTTCAATACGGCTGAAAAGACTTTCTCCATCAGCACTACCAATACTTTTTGCAATCATAATCTCCTCATGTGGCGATTATAACGAAAAGATTCTTGGTGGCAAAACGCGCAGGGAAAACTTGTAGGCTGGACTTGATGGATGGCGTATGATAAACGTCTATTTGCCCTTTACTCCCGGTTTTGTGAAATTGAATATCCCCTGGTTCAGCGATTTCGATTTTAGGTTTGAGATAATAAAGAATGTTTGAATCATATCAACAGGTTCACAATGTATCGCTAATCATCCAGCCTGGCGACAGCTTCTTTCCAATCGTTGGCGCCATAGACAGCGCGAAGAAATTTATCAAGATGACGATTTTCAGAATGGACGACCCGATTGTCAAAGATGCTTTGCGAAATGCCGTCAAGCGCGGTGTACGGGTTCAGACCCTTGTCGCCATAGACTCGAAAGGTTGGATTAAGCGCAACAAAAAATTGAGCGATGAATTAATCAAGCTTGGCGTGGAAGTGAAAGCACAACGCTCGGGAGAAAAGATCAGGCGCTATCACTACAAAATGATGACCATTGATGATTCGCTCGCCTTAATCCTGACTTTCAATCCCACACAGAAAAATTTGCACTATGCGCGAGACTTCGGCGTATTGCTGCACGACAAGGGAATCGTGACGGAATTGAATCGGTTGTTTGACGCAGATTGGGAAGGCAGGAAATTCAAGCCGGAGCAATCATCGCTTGTCATCAGCCCCTACAACAGTCGCGAAAAAATGATACAGTTGATCAAATCCGCACATCATACGATTCGTATACTGGATGCGAAAGTCGAAGACCAACAAACCATAGGCGTGCTGCTGAAGAAAGCCGCAGAAGGCTGCGACATAAAAATCATCAGCAAAGACACCCGCTTTGAAGGCATCTCCGCATCCCTGCATTTCAGAAAGCTGGCGCGCTACCAACTTCACGCCAAGTGCATAGTCGTTGACGGACACCGCTTCTTCATCGGCAGCCAAAACCTGCGTGAAGTCAGTATGGATCAACGCCGCGAAGTCGGCATCATCATCGAAGACACAATGATTGCGCAAAAAATTGAGCGCGTCTTTGATGAAGATTGGACGAACGCCACCGAAAGAGCGAATGCACAAAAGTAATGAGCCTGACTGAGGTATTATCCCGCAATAAATTCGCAAGGAGATGTGCGTTACCTTACGCAATGTTATGAATCTGATCAAACTCTTCGCCTCTCATCTGTTGTCATTTGCTTTTGTCATATCCCTGCCGCTTCAAAGTCCTGTTCCGGTATTAAAAGAACCGCGCCACCTGGTGAAGTTTGAAAATAAGTATGTGCGGGTCATAGATGCGTCCGTGCCTGTCGGCGACGCTACTCTATTTCATACGCACGGCATAGATAATGTTCCTGTGGCAATCAGTGGGGGCAAATTAAAGACGGAATTGGCAGGGCAACCAGGGACGTTTTCTACGGTTGAAACCGGAGCCGTCAGTTACGCAAAAGCAAGTTATACGCATCGCATCACCAATGTCGGAGATACCCACGTGCGTTTTATAGACGCCGAGATACTGGCTTCACCCGGCGGCTCATCAAATGTTGCGCCATTTGAGAACGTGGCGGGCAAGACGCTGGTCCTGGATAACGAGCACGTGCGAATTTACCGGTTGATTCTCGAACCTGGACAAGCAACAGGGCTTCACACGCACAAGTTGTCCGCCTTGAGCGTAACGGTCAGCAAAGGCAAAGTCGCGATTGAATCCGCAAGAGGTGATTCGCGCATTGAGCAATTCAAGGCTGGAGATTTTCGTTGGCAAGGCGGCGAGAGAACCCACTCCATAAAGAATATTGGCACCAGCCGTTTTGAAATGATAGATATTGAGTGGAAGTAGCACAGAGGATTCATCAATATTACATGAACTGCTAGTATATGACCTGTCAGCATTGCAAAATTAAAATGACAGAGCAGAAGCGGAGTTTTCATAAACAACGCAAGTGGGTTTGTCCCAATTGCGGCAAGGCGCGAATGCAATCGCAAAAGCCGCGAAAAGACAAAAACAGCAAAGGTGGTTAAATCAATGAATAAAGCGAAAACAACGAAATATAACATCGGCGACGAAGTGAGTTACGCGCAAGGCTCAGGGATTCTTTACGGCGAAGTCATCAAAATAACGGACGCCAGCGAAGCGGGTGCTGTCGAAATTCAGTTTGAAGACGGGCGCAAAGAAGTGAAAAAAGTGAGAGACTCAGCATTGAATTTATTGCGCCGTGTATCCGGCAAAAGCGAAGAAGAAGAGCGCCACTCAGATCGGCAAAAATTGCGCGACCCCGAACTTGAAAAAGTCATGCGCAGCGAACAACGCAGACGCTGGTAAGGTTTTTTCCCTCAGCGAATACACTCGAACACCAATGCCTGCATGGTGCTTTCAACAGGATTGTCGCTAAACTTATTGGCAATCACTTCCGCCAAAGTTGATTCAATTATTGAAACGCTGGCGCTAGCTCTCTCTTGAATCGCTGCGATTACAGGACTCCCCTCCACCAATCCCGTTGCCGCATCCGATGCCAAGCGGCTGATACAAGGCTTAGTAAGAAGCGACCATTGAATATTCGTAAAGCCTGCTTCTTTCAGCAAGTCTGAAATTTCTTCGGGG
>JANMSG010000859.1:0-1545 GCA_031389065.1 Acidobacteriota bacterium
CTGGCGCGATGCGCCAGGCTATTGAATCTCGCGCCTTCAGCGCTGATTTTCTTTTGCAAAAGGACTATTCTTTCCTCTATTTCAACTCAAGGTTTTCGTATAGCGGCGAGCCCTATGCCTGTGCCGATTAAAAACATTCCGGCTACACGGTCTGGCAAAGCTGCGAAACGACCTTTCGGAATCCATCTTCTGCCACGCTCGGCGACCCAGCCGTAAGCGACTAGCACGGGGAATTCAAAGACTATCGAAGTCACACCCAAAATGAAAAATTGCAGCAAGACATTTTCATTCGTAGTGATGAATTGCGGCAGCAGAGCCGTAAAAAAGATTATCGCTTTCGGGTTGGCAAGCTGTGTAATCAAGCCTTGAGAGAATAATTTTCTGGAGACTTGTGGAGACGGCGCTTGTTCGTTTTGTTCCGTCAATTCGCCTTTTGACAAAAGCATTTTGATACCTAAGAAAACTAAATACGCAGCGCCGATCCATTTGATGACTTGAAAGAGTTGCGCTGATGCCAGAAGCAAAGTACCTAAACCCGCTGCTGACAAAACGAAATATACAGCGTTGCCGGATAGAATTCCGAGCGTGCCCTTTACACTTGAACGTCCGCCGAACTTCATGCCCTGCGAAATCACCAATAAAACCGCAGGCCCAGGCGTCATGGACAGTAAAAATTCGGTGGTGGCGAAAATGAACCAAATTTTGAATGTCATTCGAGTTCCCCTAAAAAGGCGATGCGTTGAGTTGACTCGTTATTAAATCTAAAAAAAGGGGGCAGATTTGAACTCTGCCCCTTAGAGAATACTATTCGTATGGCAAACAATTCTCACGTCCATTAAATATCGTAATACAAAGCAAATTCCATCGGATGGGGACGCATACGAACCGGGTTTATCTCTTTTTCTGTCTTGTAATCAATCCAACGAGTCAACATCGCTTCGTTGAAGACTTCACCTTTCAAGAGGAACTCGTGGTCTTTTTCCAATTCGCTAAGCGCCTGATCCAAAGAACCTGGTATGCTCGGTACCTTTGCCAATTCTTCGGCAGGCAAATCATAAATATCTTTGTCGAGCGGTTCGCCCGGATCAATCTTGTTTTGTATGCCGTCGAGACCAGCCATCAACATCGCTGAAAATGCCAGGTACGCATTGCAAGTCGCATCCGGGAAACGCACTTCTAAACGCTTGGCTTTCGGGCTGGGCGAAAACATCGGTATGCGAACTGCCGCCGAACGATTGCGCGCCGAATAAGCCAGATTCACAGGCGCTTCAAAACCCGGCACCAATCGTTTGTAACTGTTTGTGGTTGGCGAGGTGAGCGCAGCAAGCGCTTTCGCATGTTTGAGAATCCCACCAATGTAGAACTTTGCCATCTCGGAAATTCCTGCATATCCATCGCCTGCAAAAAGCGGCTTCTCATCTTTCCATAAAGATTGATGACAATGCATACCGTTGCCATTATCGCCATAAAGCGGCTTCGGCATAAAGGTCGCGGTCTTTCCGTATTGATGCGCCACATTCTTCACCGTGTACTTAAAAAGTTGCA
>JANMSG010000947.1:0-4438 GCA_031389065.1 Acidobacteriota bacterium
AAGCTATAGTTGGATTTTCTTGCGCTGCTGTTTGGTGGCCAGTATTGGTGCGGGCTGGATTGAGAACTGCGGTTGAATGGGCGGTGTAATGACGGCCGCGCAGTTAATACAAAACCTCGAATCTGGCTGATTCTGTTTCCCACAGGATGAGCAAAAAAAGGGTTGCATGGGGCTTACCTCACTTCATATTTTATTCATGCATCAGCACTGAGGTCGCTTTCTTGGCCTTCACTTTCCTTGTTTGCTAGGGTGTTATCGGCGGCTGTCTTTTGCTCTTTTGGCTTTTTCGCTTTTTCGAGTTTTGCAGTTATTTTTTGAGCTTTTTTCCTGGCTTCAATAGCTTTTTCGCCTTCGACAACTTCGCGCTTCAACACATCGTTCATCAAAGCGTCGCGAATTTCTTCATTTTGAATCTTTACATCAGGGGCCAGGCGGCGGAGTTCGCGGCGGAGCGCATCTACAATTGCATCACTAAGGATAATTGCAGACAAGAAGAATTTGTTTGTTGCCTCTCGTTGCGTTTGATAAGCAGGGAGCGCGCCTTTCAGTAAGCCTTCGCGCGTAAGATGATATAGCAATTCGATATGTGCGCTATTTCTTGGGCTCAACTCTGATAGATTGAAATCAAGAACCATCTCATTATCAATAGGCTTGCTGAAAATAACCTTGAAAACTTTCCACACGATGCCGTTTGTTAAGATAACCCAATCAACGCCCTTATTCGCCGCATAGTCAATCGCCTGTTTTATGTGAGCCTCTTTCAAATCAATCCCTATAGCTTTTACCTCGATGATGTATTGCATTTCATTTTCGATCACGATAGCAAGATCGCAGAATGTCCCTCTGATGGCATGTTCTCTTGTGACCTCTGCATATTTGTCGAACCCAAACATCTCCGAAAGAAGGTCCGTGACAATAATCGAAGTGTCTGACTCGTTCACGTCTCTTGAATAAGCTGAGGCAAGAATCGGTTGAAAGCGTTTCAATGAAGAAGAAAGGCGGTCTGCTGTTTTTGCTGGCACTTGAGGCATGATGATCTCCTTATCTTTACTTCCACTACAGAACTCGGATTTGTAATCAAATTCAAAAACCTTCGAGTTCATTACTCAAAGACTTAGATAAAAGAAATCGTTTTGCTAAAAAGCTTGCGTAGAGAAGACGCAAGGATAACAAATACAAATCAGTCGTTATGATTAGCTTAGCGAATAGAACAGTGCGAAAATATCAGATACATAGTAGGTTATCAAGCGATAGAGATCGCTTTGCAATGGGCTACTATGCTGGAATCATTCAATTTCGGCTAAGAAAAATCAATGCACAGTTTGACTTGATTAGAAGGAATTATTTTTATAATATGCCGCCACCTTAAAAGGAACTAACAAGCTCGTTGCCTATACCTGTCGAAAAGTCCAATAGCATCACGGGTGTCTGTCTGCCATCCAAATTGAGATATGCTTTTTGAAAAGCATCGAAGGTTAATAATCAGCTTGCTTTATCTATACTTGTTCAAGACATTTCACTTTGAAAGCGAGGTTTTATAATGGGGATATCAACACAGATTGACGTAAGAGTAATTGCCAAAGATGGTAAGTATCTCGGCGATGATATCGGCGGAGCGCTGGTGACCCTCCACGATGTACTCACAGGTGAGTTGCTGGCTCGTGGTACAACAAGCGGCGGCTCAGGTCAGCAAGACCTTATGGATTTATCTCTAACCCGATCAGAAGTCCTGCCGGTTGATGAAGCCTCTGTTTTCTCTGCACTGCTTGATTTATGTGAGCCTCGCTTCATCAGGGTAACAGCCTACGGTCCACTTGCGGCACAGCGATCTGCTAATACAGTCTCTATTACACAGTGGATTTATCCTGGGAAAAATATAACCGGAGGGGAGAAAGGAGGGGGATTCTTATTGGAAATACCTGGCCTGGTAGTTCAGGTATTGAATCCTCCTACCCACTACTTGCCTCAGACTACGCCTCAGGACATTGAGATAAGAGCTAATGTAACAATGATGTGTGGTTGTCCAATCGGGAAAGGCCACCCACCGTGGCACCCTGAACAATTTGATGTGATGGCGGTTATCAAGCAGGGAGAATATAGCACGATTGAGCTTCCCCTAAAGTACGATGAAAACGCGCCGTACGGCGTACCAAGCCAGTTTGTCAATAATTGGCAGGTGCCAGAAAATGAAACGGGACAACCACAGATATATGAGATAACAGTTTCAGCCTTTCAGCAGAAAACAGGCAATACAGGGATGGACAAGGTGACGATTATAATTCCGCCTGTGTCTACAGCGTCCACAGTGCAGGATTTGCAAAGTTGAGTTGATGTGGCAGTTTTAATCCGGGTCGTAAACGAGTAGATAGACATGCTATCCTGACGCAGGACATAACATTGTATTGAAGATACGCCGCTGTATTCTAGACATTGGACTGTGAAAATCTAAGTTATTAAAGAGCGCAAGCCCGGCTGAAATAGGCAGGGCTTTTTCTCAGGTGTGACGACTTGCACGGTCGTTTGCCTAAATTTCAGAACAGACGCCTCATTGTTTACGTTAAAGGGGGAAAAATGTATAGTAGTGCCCATAAGAGGAGGTATCCGAATGCACTGTATCGCCTGTGGTAGTCCTTCCCTGGTTGAAGGAGAGATTATTACCTCTGACGGAGGGAATACGATGTTTAGCCCTTCAGACGGGTCAAAGCTGAAACGAGCCTTGGGGGTTGGGAGTCGTTCGCTTCATGCCAACGCTTGTCCGCGATGTGGTCATCTACAACTAGCGGTAAAATTCAGTGAAGCAGACCTGAAGAAGTACCAGAGTTTTGAGGGAGAGCAGCCACCAAGCGCAGTAGAAGAGGCAGGCAAAGAATAGCTGCTCGTCAGCGGAAGCCGCGTCTAACAACACATCAACCGGAGCGCACGAAGCGAGTTTTCTATGGTTACGCCAGTTCCTTGCGGCGGCACGGTGAACGCGGGCGTTAGATTGCCGGAACCCGGAGTCTATTAAGAGTATGAGGCCAGGAAGAGACGCAACCCGCAGGAATCGCAACATCGGCACAGCCAAACAAGGCTATGGCCAAGACAACAAGTTAGTGATCTCAACGAGGCGGTACCCCGATTGGCTGGTTTATTACGAAAACCTGAAAAACTACCGGACGGCCAGGCGTACCCTGCATGGCAATGTCATCACCGTCCTCGTTGAGGAAACTCGTTTGGATTGTTATCACGCTTGCACAGTTGATGACATTGCTTACCTTTTGCGTTTCGTCCCAGCAGCCGATCTGCATGGCATTGAATTGATCGTACTCAGGCAGCCTAAGCGAAAAGAGGTGATTCTGGCTGGTGCTTGGGGGAGATGGGCCTCAGATGTTTTAATCGATGACTATCGAGGAAGTGCCATTTTCCTTGAATCCGTAGATATCGCTAAGCCGATGCGCTGGTCGAAGTCCTTAGCACCGGAGGGACAAAAGGAGTTGGAGAGGCTCCGAGGAGATGGGCATACGATCACCGCAACCCAACGGCATTACCTGATAATGTCGGGCCTGGACTCTACTCGATCAACACAATTGTATAGGACTTTGCTGCACGAGATTGGCCATCATGTTGATTACACTCATGACCCAGCCGGGTTTTACAGGAAGCCTTCAGACGAGAAAGAGACGTTCGCCCATCAATATGCAGATAAATTAAAAGCGAGTCTGGAGAAAAGGAGATGGATTCCATTTGAGCGTATACTTTCTGCCAAAAGCATTAAAAAGGATAGGCTGCGGATATCCGACTTCGAGGCAATCTAATAAGGTGTTGGACCGGAGCTGCCGAAGCGAGTTTCTCAAAATTTACTCTAATCGTCCTTTTTCATTTATTCGTAAAATCTCCTTATACTAAATACCCACATCGTGAGATAGTTTCCTTCAGCGACCAACCAAGAGCCGCACTTTCATTCGTTCAAACCTCTTGCAAATAATCGTTTAATTCATCTCCAAATTAGCTGTTCATTAGCATGTCTTTTTATATCTAATTGTTTGAGTAGTGATATAATCATATAGTTAATCATTTGCTCTCATCTTTGCCTGTGTTTCGATGAGGATACAGGCGAAGGGTAAGGCGTTTTAATCACGCGCCGGGAGAGCGTTACATATAGTTTTAGAATTTGCTCCCGCCTTCATCAATGAAAGAGAGAATTTGCTGAAGGTTAAGCAGAGAACGAATACAGTGGAGCTGCCCGGTAGCGATGCCGGGCTTTTTTATTTGCTTGCAAACTACAAAATGGAACCTATACCCAGAAGCTTCGTGTATGGGAATGAACTCTTGTTACACTCATCTGCTATCTACTTCGGGAGCACTTATGAATGAACAATATTCGTAACTGATTAGGTCAAAAAGGAGATTTTAGCTGATTAGCTATTTGATAACAAAGTGGAAGTAAAACTACCTGAAA
>JANMSG010000954.1:0-6898 GCA_031389065.1 Acidobacteriota bacterium
CTCCTTAAATTCGTATACGTTGCAAAGCGGCAGACGATTATTACCAATTAATAACGACTCTCGCTTTGCAACTTGTACCCTGTACAGTTGACACTCTTTGTTGTCATCTGCTAGTTTTAGCGTTTGATTTTCAGGCTCGTAGCTCAGGGGTAGAGCACTACCTTGACACGGTAGGGGTCTGCGGTTCAAATCCGCACGAGCCTATTCTTTCCTTCCCAATAGACTCAACAATTACATCGGAATAGACTGGAATATCCTGCTCGACTGTGACGTAGGCAGTGACGTAACCGGCTAATAGCCGATAGTTTACGACAAGCGCAAAAGCCAATTCCACTTCTTTCCTTTACCCAGATTAGGATTATTTCAAAAGCGGTGTAGGGAATTCCAGAAGATAATTGTTGATTAGCTGACAGGGTTGCAGGTCAATTGTCAGTTGATAATTCGCTGCCTGCTCTCTTAGCATTTTGCGGCCTTCAACGCTCCACCACTTTTTTTGTATGAGGCTTTCCTCTGTTGCCTCGGCAGGTGTCACATTAAACAAAATGTTATAACGACCGGGGGCAATATTGGTAAGCGCGAATGAGCCATCGCTTTGCACCTTGGCATCAGCAAAGCGCGCGACATCATCGAATGAATCTTTTTCCGCAGGAAATAGAGTGACAAACAACCTATGCGGTAATTCTTCGCCTGTCTTTTGAGGTTTTACTTTGCCTCTCAGACCTGCGGCGCCTTCGGCAAGCGTCAAAGTTAGCCCGCTCACCTGTTCCCCGAATTTCAGCGTTATGCCCTCACGCATCGCATCATGGGTTTGTCGAGTCACAGGCGGCAAAGTAAGCGACCGCACGTACCAGTCTTCTGTTGGCAAAATTGATTCCAACCGATAGAGACCCGCATAAAGATTCGTGATACGAAACTCGTTTTTCTCATCAGGAACCTGCGGCGCTGGCAAAAACAGTTTTGAATCGAAACGCTCTTGATCGTTTGATTTTTCTTCTCGTCGCAGGGCGATAATTGTTTCGCTCAATTTTGCCGCCGACTTTTCTTTGCATAATCTTGCTTTGCCTGATTGCGTAAAAGCTTCCACCTTGGCAACACCCGTAATAGAGCCTAGCGGTTGTAACCTCACCTGCACACCGGTAATGTCTTCGCCGCGCACGATAATGCGTTGCGGCAACGAAGCATCGAAATCAACGACATTGCCCACGGTTTCCCCTATAAGGTAATACTCGCCATCTAAAACACCGTAGAGCGCAAAGGCTCGGCTCGTCGAAGTGGAGCTGACATTCGCGCTGTTTTCAATGGCTCCGGTTGTCATCTGCACAAGTTTGATTTCAGCCTGAATATAGGGGTCGTTTCCTTTCAGCCCTGATACTGACCCACTAATGGCGCGCCCTTTTTCGTTGCGATATTGGATGTCAATCCCCGCCGTTTCCTGCCCGTCAAACAGGAAAACTTCTGCCGCTGTCGCACGCAACGAGGAAGGATAATAAATGCGAGCCTCGTCACTGATGATGTTCGCGGCGCCATAGTAAATTCCGCCTTGCACAACAACCAAGTACGAGCCTGATTCCAAACCAAAGAGTCGGTAGATTCCTCGGTCATCGGTCATCACCTCACGTCCGGCAACGCGTTCCTGAACCGAACGACCTTCGCGGTCACGCACACGAATCGGTTTGACTCGCGCACCAATGACAACGCCTCCATCTGTCGTCGTTACTTTGCCGGTGATAACACCACCTTTTTTCATGATGAAGATTAGTGACTCTCCCGCCTGACAAAATTGCTTGCCCGCTTCTCCGGGCTGTGGCAGATAGCCCCAAGCAAAAACTTCAACAAGATGTTTGCCCGCCTTCAGATTTTCAACGCGAAAGTTGCCCGCTTCATCCGTGCGCCATCTTCGGCTTGCTGCTGCTGCCTCGCTGACGCGTCGTACAGAAACCTGTGCATCAATTAGCGGCGTTCCCGCCTCAGTCAGCACGCGCCCGGTAATTACTCCCGGCGATTTCGCGCCGCTTTGCGCCAATGCTGAAATCGTGGCGGCGCAAATCAGTAAGCTAGCCATTGCAAAATACAGATGCTTTTTCATAATCGAGAGAATCTTATTCACCGATGTAGTCATGATTGATTGCGATAGGCGAGAATGATGCGGACTGTGCGAATCGTTTCGCCTTGCTTCACTTCAATGCCGCTGGTTTGCGAATTGCCATCATGCTCAAGACGGATAAGCCGAAATCCTTTCGATTCGCTTGTCGGCGATAAACGTAGCCGCGCAGTTCCGGGCAGCAATCCGCTAACGGAAAAGCTGCCACCCGCGCCAATTTTAACCGGTGTCCATCGCGCAGGAGAGACGATAGCCGACTCGACATTGACAAGCAGTTCCACTTGCGCAAGCTTTGCCAATGCGTCGACATTGGTCTCGTCTTCCAAACTTACTACGCCGCTTAAATTGGCGCCGCGATAGGCTTTCACCGCAAGTCCTGAAACCGGCGCGTCTTTCACTTCAAAGGGCAACACTTCGCTATAATAGGCGCTGGTTTCATCAGCGACGATAAACACCGAATAGCGACCAACCGACAAGCGATCAATTCTGAATTCGCCTCCCTCGTTAGCGCGGGTGTTTGCCATGATTGCGCTGGCAGCAGTGGTTTCTTTGCCTGTTTCGCTGTAACCGAATTTGATATTTGGCAATGGCTTGTTGGTCTCGGCGTCAATGATGCGACCGCTGACCGCATAAGCTTTTGGCGGCGCGCTCAGGATGATGTCAATATTTGTGACCTCTGCGCCTTCGGAAACTTCGACGATTGCCGCTTTCGAGAGGTCGGTGGTATTCGGATAATAGGATTGGTTGGGCAACGCTATGCCGACGACGTAACGTCCGGCAGGCAAACCATAGAGGCGATAAACTCCACGGTCATCGGTAAAATTACTCAGCCCCGACACCGGTGAAATGAAGGATTCCATTTTGCCTTGCCGATTTACCTGTTGCAGCCGTACGGCTGCGAAAATCACCGGCTCGCGATTTTCTCTGATGACTTTTCCGGTAATGACCGCGCCGCGTTGTAAAGCAAAATCTACGTTTGTAATCTGCTCGGCAGCTTTGACCGTCACAGTTTTACCGGGCATGAGAGATCGCGTTCGCTCAGCAATAGAAAAGGCAGGCGAGATGGGCATGATGTTGTATGAGCCAGCCGTCAGGTTGACAAACGAGTAGAGACCGTTTTCATCCGTGCGGGTTTGCTGTTTCGGTTCTATCGCGCCCAAGGTATTTGCCTGAGCAATCGCTACCGGAACATTTTTCGCTGGTTGCCCCGCCAGCGTCACCATTCCTGAAATCGTCGCGCTTGCTTGTTGATTATCTTGCGCATGGCTGGTTAGAAACCGACTGTTAGCTTCACTCAAAAAGATACTCAAAAACACCATGAGCGCCCAAGTCATAGCTATCCGTTTTCGCATACTGCTTACCCTTATTCTGGTTTTAAGAGATTGAGAATTTCGGTTTGTTTGTCCTCTTGCAATAACCCCACATAGGAAGCCGTAACCATTCCAAGGTCATTGATAACCAGTAATGTTGGAGTCGCTTTCACTCCGATGGAGTCAAGCGATGCTTGCCGAACCTCGCCTACTTGCACCTGTAGTTTATCTAAATATTCACGCCCTTCCGCAGGCGATTCGGGAAGCACTGCTATGAGCCGTACATCAGTACGGTTGGTAACCGCTGCAGAAATTTTTTGATAAAAAGGCGCGCCTGTCGAACAAAAATCGCAGTTTTTTGACAGCACCAGTAACACAGTTTTGCGAGTCTTCTCCCACTCGGTATGGGGCAGGGATAGTTTTGTGCCATCAGGAACTCGTAAATCGGCTTTTGTTTTTGCGGGAGTGGAAAAAAATCCCTGCTTGATGAGCACCACGCCTAATAAAACAGCGACGACAACGATAGCAATATTGGCAGCTATCTCAATCTTTGGTTTCCAGTCTTTCATAAAGACATTCCGGTGACCAAGAAATATTTCTCCTGGTGGTTGCGAATCTGTAGATACTAGAACAGGAAACACACCTCAGATTGCCGCCTGACGCCAGACAGGTTGAAACGTAATCTTCCCATAAGCAACCTGAATGTGACGCGTTTTCAGACAGCAATCTGAGAATGCATAAATCTACAAAAGGTTTGCAGGAGTTAATTATGGCACATGGAAAGAACGCCATCAAAACACCACAGAAAAATGTTCTGACAGTATGCTTCACCGCTGCCCTCGCTATTACAATAATCTCTGAGATCGTAACAAGCGAGAATCTGCGAACTACAATCAGCTTTTGCAGTTTGTTGAGACACCGAGATTGTGCCTACCAAGAGCAACAAGAGAACGACTAACTTGAACATGAGTTTTTTCATTGTGAGTCTCCTACTAAATGGTGTGAAGGTTGTATGACCTGATTATCGAGTTTTGTGACCAAATAAACTTATAGAAAGGTATGCTTTCTATAAGTGGCGACCCAAAACCTTTTTGACCCGGATTTAATCAAGTAAGTACCGCATCAATCTACAATAGCCAAATATCGGCTGTCAAACAAAATAGCCAGCAATTCTCGGTGAGAGATGTATGCACACCAAGGGCGGCTGCAACCCTAACAGCAGAAAGCAAGAGACTGTGACGTAGATTGTGACGTTACCCTGATTTTACTCCCTCTAACTGCTGATAACTCAGTACTACTCGGTATCACCTGATTTAGAGGCAGAATTGCAAATGTTAATTGATAAGCAACACCTGCACACACTCTGTACCATTTGGTACTATTCCGAGTTGTCTTTTGATACGGTAGGGGTCTGCGGTTTAAATCCGCACGAGCCTATTCTTTCCTTCCCAATGGTAGGTTTGTCCACCCTATTATTGAAAGCTAATTCTTACTATTCGATAGCGAAGCATAGCGTTCGATAAGTTGGGAAACGGTTTCAGGCTGCTCGTCAACCACATAATGACCACCGTTTTTAATAATTTCGATAGTTACGTTTTCACACCCGTGCGTTCGCATATCCTCTGCTACTTTCGGCAAAAGATTGGCGAAAGAATGTTCACCGCCAACCAGCACGAAGGGAATCTCAAGCTTGTTTCGCTGGGCGGTGTTGAAATTTTCGTTGGCGGGAAAGGCACGATAGAATTCCATTCCGGCACGCAGTTGTTCGGGGGCATTGTAAGAGGCAGCAAAATGCATCGCGTCAGCATCGCTGATGGCTTTATTTTTAACTCCCTTGAAACTGAAAAAGTGTTCACGAAAATAAATAAATTGCCGGCCGGCGAGTAATTTTTCGGGAAGGTTTGGGGTTTGATGAAAACTAAAATGCCAGAGCTGCGGGTTGGTTTTGAGTTCCTCCGAAGGCTTGAGTCCGGGCAAAGGAACTTCGAGAATCATCACGCCGCGCGCCATTTGTGGGTAACGGCGCGCGAATGCATAGGCAACCCATCCTCCAACATCATGTCCAACAACATAAACTCGTTTTAGTTTTAGTTGTTCGGCAAGTTGGCGAATATCTTCTGCCAGGTTGGCAGCATCATAACCGTCTGTCGTCGCACGCGAGCCGCCGATGCCGCGCAAATCAACGGCAAAGACCGTGAAATTTTTTGCAAGACGCGGCATCGTTCTGCGATAGGATGACCAATCTTGAGGAAAACCATGTAGCAAGATGACGGCGGGACCCGTTCCACCGCGAACGCAATGAAGCGTTGTGCCATTGACTTTAACAGTATCGGACACAAACCCTTTTCCTAGTTTCGTTACTGCCGGATCAACTTGCCCCTGCGCCGAACCTTGGGCAAAATCACTGCCGCATCCAATTAAAATAATAAGTAATAGCAGCCTCGGAATATGGAATGAAATGCGCACAAGTTTCCTCCATTTTTAGACTACAGGAAATATATAAACACCCGAAAAAAAGTATGTTTGTTTCGCTCTGTCTGCTGCTTGAAATTGTCAGCCTATAGATTATTTTTGTTCTGCCGTAAAACTTTTTTCGTGTTTATCTGCCCATACCTTATTTATTTGACGCGATCCGGATAGGCTCTCCTCGAAATTTGGAGCACTCCTTACAAGTTTCTCAAACTCCAGCAGAAAGTCCGAACCGGCGGCTTCTCGTATTTCCGAAATGAAGGGCTCAATTTTTGCAAAATAGCGCATATGTTCGACGTTTGTTGCATGAAGGAGACCAGCATCAATCGAGCCGTAATTAACAAAAGCGGCAGCCATTTCCCAATAACTCAGCACCATTCGAAAGTAGGCGCTTTTTGCAAATTCACTCCCAAATAATTCGAGGATTTCCTGCGCGCTTTGCGGATTAAACTCGGTATCAAACCATTTGCGCGCCTTGCGGAATTCTTTATCACGCCGAATTTCATAGAGTCTGAGAACTAAATTTGCTTCTTCCTGTTTCTTTCCCAAAGTCTCTCCTCCTTTCATAACTGTTTAATTTTCTCACTTATTCCTTCGAACCCCTTGTCTGCTTTACATCACACAAATATTCCCATTCCGAGCCATCTTTTGATTGCTCCCAGGTTCCTGTTATGGTATTTCCATCTGCGCTAATCTTTCCCGTATAACGCTCCCATTCTCCCGTGATCGTAAAGATTCCGTCTACTATACTCAGCTTGTATGTACGAGTGTTGCCGTGGCTGTCGAAGAAATGTGAAAGGCAGGTCTGGCTCTCATGATCATTGCCAATAATTGAGATGCCCTTGTGCGCTTTCTCTTTTGTGAAGGTTTGTTCAAAACGCTCAATAATGAAAAATCCACCCTCCATCCACTCGTAGGCAACAAATCCGGTTCAAGACCCTGTTTCTGGGGCAACAGATGAAATATCGCAATCGCGCCGGTAATTGATTCCCCCAATCTCAGAGGCAGGCAGGCTGTG
>JANMSG010001042.1:0-14936 GCA_031389065.1 Acidobacteriota bacterium
GCAGGCACAAAGCCGGGATTGGATGACTGATAATGGAGACCCACAGCGCTCTGCCTGGGTGCAGTCGGATGCGAAGATTTCAAAAGAATCTATGCAAAGGCATAGGCAAAATCAAGGCTTTCAGTTTTTGTGGAAGCTCAAACTCAAAAACCAACCCAAACAATTAAACTCCATCATGCCGCCGTCTACGCTGGAGCGCTTGATCGGGTATCGTGGCTTCCGCATGCTTGGTTTCGTGGGCGGCAGTTCCGATAACATCTTCACGATTGATACGGATCTGGGACGGATGGAATGGGAAAAACATCTCCCCTCGACCGCCCCTGCCCAAGCGGGCACGTTGTCGTGTCCGGGCGGGATGACAACGGGCGTTGTGCGCCCGACCATCGCCGCGATGTCCTTTCGTAGCGGCGGCTCTGGGCGCAATACACCAGCCAAGAGCGGAGTCGGAGAACCTGGGAAAGGTGCTGTGACGCTGGCGATGGTACCGCCGCCGCGCCCCGCCGCGCCGCCCAGCGCGCAACCCTCTGTTGCGCCGCGCCCGAGTCCAGCCAATCCACCCGGCGGCCAATTTGGTAGTGGTCCCTTTCTCGTCTACGCACTGGCAAGCGATGGTCGGCTGCATTCGATGCATCTGTCGAATGGGAATGATTCGGAACCGCCTGTGCAATTTCTGCCGCCCAATGCCCAGGCGAGGGGCTTGATTGTCCTTGAGCACATAGCCTATGCCGTTACTCAACAAGGTTGTGGCGGTGCAGCCAATGGCCTTTGGGCGCTCGACCTGGTGACGAAACAGGTTAAGACCTGGAAAGCGAATGTCGTAGGTTCGGTCGGTCCAGCTTTTGGCGGTGATGGAACGATCTATGTGACGACAGGCAGTGGCGGGGAAACGCCGAACTCCCTTGTGGCGCTTGATCCTAAAACCCTGCAGGTGAAAGGGTCGTTTTCTGCCGGCAGTCAGGAATTTTCGACAACCCCCGTGGTTTTCAATTACAAGGGCAAAACGCTGCTTGCTGCAACGACCAGAGATGGACGCCTGCATCTGCTGGAGAGCACGAATTTAGCAACGGCGGAGTTCACCTCACCTGCCATCGCAAAGGATTTTGAACCGGGTGCCTTGGCAAGCTGGCAAGAAGCAAACGGCACACGCTGGATTCTCGCACCAGTCAATGGCTCGTTGTCAGCTGAAGCAGGTTTTAAAGCCACAAACGGTGCGATAAACAAAGGCGCGGTGGTTGCCTGGAAGCTTGTCGAGCAAAACGGCAAAGTGATTTTGCAACCGGGCTGGGCTTCGCGTGATCTGCTTTCGCCCTTGCCGCCGACGATCATTAATGGCGTGGCTTTTGTCGTTTCCAGCGGCGAATATCGCACCAATAATAGCAAGCTGAGTGCAACGCAACGTGCGTTGCGTTCGTCGCGCGCCGTCGTGTATGCTCTTGATGCCACCACAGGCAAAGAGTTATGGAACAGTGGCACTACGATCACTTCCTTCACCAGAGGTGCGGCGTTGTCTGGTGGGATGGGGCAAATTTACCTGGGAACACACGACGGCACAATTTACACATTCGGGTTTCCCATGGAGCATTAATCCCTATGGAGAATTCAGGCTGATGAAACAGGCAGTGCTTATTCCTGCAAGCCTTTGGCGTGCGACCTTGCTGACGCTTTTTCTCGCCGGTTTTATAAACAGCACTTGGGTTCAATCGTCCAACGGACAAGGGCTGGTGCTGCCGGATGGGGAGGGGAAAACCGCGTTACAGAAGCTCTGTTCGCGGTGTCACGAACTGGAAAAATCTTACTCTCTCAAACAGGATCGGGCGGGCTGGCAGCGCACCATGGAGAAGATGGCATCGGCAGGCATGAAAAGCACGGAGCAAGAATATAACGCCGTGCTGGAATATCTGGTCAAAAACTTCGCTGCCGATGAAGTCCCGAAGGTCAAAGTAAACAAAGCTACGGCTATCGAACTCGAAAGCGGCTTGTCGCTCAAGCGCTCACAAGCTGCCGCCATCATTGCCTATCGCGACAAGAACGGCGCCTTCAAATCCATCAAGGATTTGAAAAAGGTTCCAAAAGTGGATGTGGCGAAGATCGAAGCGAAGAAGGATCGCTTGTCTTTTGAGAAATGAAAAAATTCTTGCTGACAATCGTCTTGGGGCTGGTTATGTTGGGCAGCCTCGGCTGGTCGCAAAAGACCTCTGATTGTGCCTCAACCTTGGCGACACTCGAACAACGACTCGAAGCACAAAAAAACCTGCTGTGGGATTGGGCTGGTCTGATTCGCTACGGCAGTGAGAATACAGAACTGCCGAAACCGCGGGCGAGTGAAAATCGCGTCGTCTTTTTGGGCGATGAGATCACGGAAAATTGGGGGCGGGACAAATCATCATTCTTTCCCGGCAAGCCCTACTTGAATCGTGGAATCAAAGGTCAAACCTCGGCGCAATTGCTCCTTCGCTTTCGCCAGGATGTGATCGCGCTCAAACCAAAAGTCGTGGTGATACTGGCGGGCACAAACGATATCGCCAGTTTAACTGGCCCAATTACACAGGCAATGTCTGCCGAAAACATCATGTCGATTGTGGAATTGGCTAAAATTAACGACATCAAAGTCGTGCTGGCTTCGCTCACTCCCATCTGTGATTGCTACACCAAGCAATCGGGAATACGACCTTTTGGCAAAATCATCGGCTTGAATGGTTGGCTGAAGGAATATGCGGCGCAAAGCGGATTGGTGTATCTCGACTACTATAGCGCGCTGGCTGAAGGTCGAAATTTGAAAAAAGAGTTTACCCGCGACGGGCTGCTTCCCAATGAGGCAGGCTATGCGGTTATGGCAAAGCTTGCAGAGCAAGCCATTGCTCAGGCATTAAGCAAGAATTAGCTGCTTATTTGAATCGGGTGCAAATAAAAAATCTTTGAACGTAGATACTCTCAACTCTGCATTCTCTACTGTACACTTTGGTTGCAAAGAAAAGATGATGGACGCTCGCAGCTTACATAGGAGGAGATTTGTGAAACAGGTTAAATTGTTGCTTCTACTCTTTGTTGCCTTCTATAGTGGCTCGTGTTCCAGTGCGTCATCGGAGCAGAAGAAAGCTCCTGCCGTGGAAAAAGCTCCTGCTGTGGCAAGTACAGCCTCTGGCAAGATGACCTACAAGGGTATAACCACAAAGCTTGATCAGGTTTATGCTCAGGATACTCGCGACCTTCTTGATGAAGCGGAGGAGATCAAAGAGGTAGATATTTTATTGTCGGAGCGACCCCTTTCAGCGATTGAGCCGGATAAACAGGTTCCCTATGCCGTTAAGATACATATAGACAAGGAGGGACAGCAAAAAGCCTTCGTTTATGTAAACGGGGTTCCGGTAGATATAATAGATTTCACCTTCCCTAATTGTCCTCCGCGATCTGGAACCAGCAAATTCGTCGGTAGGGTCCTGGAAGGAAGCTTACGTCTGAGTTCCGGCGATTGTGCCATA
The DNA here is from genome assembly GCA_031389065.1 of Acidobacteriota bacterium. Lineage (GTDB taxonomy): Bacteria > Acidobacteriota > Blastocatellia > UBA7656 > UBA7656 > JACQDB01. The sequence goes on from JANMSG010001042.1 coordinate 3,480, forward strand.
CAAGGGGAAAAACAGAATCCCAACCTGGCGTATGAGGCAAGTTTCAAAGCTCCTATTCAGCCGCCAGATGATAAAAAGATCGCCATAAGCGTGCGCGACGGGAGACCTCTGCCAGCGGGCGGAGGCGAAGCGGGTAAAGCCGCCTTGGCGTATTTTGCTATTCTAAAAAGCTCTGCGGATCTTGAGATTGAACTCGCCAAGGCGCGCAATGCTTCTGCGTCAAACGAAAATGATATAAAGCAGAAACAAGCGCAACTGGATGAACTCTTCTCAAAGGTGAAAAACCTGACACCGAACGGCAGAAATCTGGAAGAAGCAGAGCCCAATGAACTATTCGCTCTGAATGTGATCAGCAACCTCGAGAAGTATGAAATTCTTGAGGGATACATAATCGGCAAGAGAGTGACCCTCAACCTCAAAGCATCTTTCGATTCAGGGAAAGGCGTGAAAATCTGGGTCGGCAAGGTGAATCTGATTTTGGAAAATGGCCAGTGGAAGATTCTTCGCGTCGGGATGAGGATGCAAGAAGGAGCGGGTGGCGAAATGTACTGGTGAAGAAGCAAACTGAAACAATCAGATAGCCCAAGTAATAACAATGTTCCGTAGGAACAGGCGTGAATTATTAATTGACATTTTACGGAGGACGACTTATTTATGTTGAATCTATCTCAAGTTCAGGACGCAATTGACGCAGGCGCGGGAATCTTCCGGCTCGAACCTAGCTGGGTGCCCCGCTCATTTCTAATTCCCGGCAGGCGACTGAAACTTCATCCTGATGATCTCTACGCTTTCGGCGGGCATCGTGGCGGCATTGATGAACGCTGGTTTTCTTCGACCACGAAAGCCTCCAATGGTCCACACACGACAGAGTTTGAAGGGCTGAGTTTTATTCGACCGGAGCAGGGCAAGAGCTTCCTGCTTAAAGACGCCATCGAAGTCGCAGGCGACCAAATCCTCGGCCGAGAGGTGATGGAAACCGTTGGTGGCTGGGGCATGCTCTGCAAATTCTTCGACAACCTGGGGGCCATCCCCCATCACATGCACCAGCGCGATGAGCACGCGGAAAAAGTCGGACAAAAGGGTAAGCCCGAAGCCTATTACTTTCCGCGACAATTCAATTCGGTTCAAAATCAGTTCCCACATACCTACATGGGACTTGAACCCGGCACTACGAAAGAAGATGTCTTTCGCTGTCTGGAGAATTGGAACAAAGGCGATAACGGCATTTTGAATCACTCGCGTGCCTATCGCCTCGAACCAGGCACCGGCTGGCAGGTAGACGCCGGTATTTTGCACGCGCCCGGCTCGCTCGTTACCTATGAACCGCAGGTAAACAGCGATGTGTTCGGCATGTTCCAATCCGAAGTCGATGGCCGCGTGGTTGACTGGAGCCTGTTGACGAAAGACGTTCCTAGCGAATATCACCACGATTTTGAATACCTCGTAGATATGCTGGATTGGGATGCCAACGTCAATCCTGAGTTCGGCAAATCCAACAAAATCTTCCCCAAGCCGGTCAAGCCCATCGAAGAGATGGAAGCCGCAGGCTACCGCGAATTGTGGATTACCTACGGCAAGCGTCACTACTCAGCCAAGGAGTTGACGGTGCTGCCAAAACAGAGTGTAACGATCAAAGACAGCGCCGCTTATGGGATGATTTTGACCCAAGGCTACGGCACGATTGGCAAACACGCAGCCTCGACTCCGGCAATGATCCGCTTTGGACAAATGACCCAGGATGAGTTTTTTGTCACGCTGGAGGTGGCAGCAGACGGTGTACATATCACCAATTTAAGCGACACGGATGAGTTGGTCATGCTGAAGCATTTCGGTCCCGGTAATCCCGATGCCGAAGCCCTGGTTAAATAATGGTAAGCAATAAGGAGCAAAATGAGTCCTGAAACCAAGCACCAATTCCCCAAAATACACAATGCAACGTGGCCTGGACTGGTCGGCAAAGGTGGTCCCGATGCAGAACCGATTATCGAATTTGAGACCATGCTCGATTTGACTGCTGCTGCTGAAGTAGATGGTCAGCGCTTTGACGGCGTAGATATTTTTCTCTCCCTCCCGCACACGGATATTGATTCCACTGATGACCAACTCAAAGAACTGGCTGATCAAGTTGCCAGGCGCAATCTGGTCATCGGCTCGCTTGTCGCGCCTGTGTGGGGTCCAACCGGTGGCGGTTCCGCAATGGGTTCACAAGTTGAGCGCCAGGCGTTTCTCACGCAAGTGCAAAAATCCTGTGCAATTGCCAAAAAGCTCAAGGACTTAGGGATTCGCAAGTACGGCGTCGTGCGCATTGATTCATCTTGCAGTCCCAGCGATTGGGCGGCTGATCCTGTTGCCAATACCAAAAAGATTGCCGACACCTTCACTGAAGCTTGCAACATTGCGGAAAGTTTCGGCGAACGACTTGCTGCCGAAGGCGAAATTTGCTGGGGCGGCATGCATAGCTGGAAAAATTTGAACGATTTGCTCGAATTGGTGGGACGGCCCGAAACGCTCGGCATTCAAGCCGACATGGCGCATACCCTACTGTTTACGCTCGGTTACAACGCCCCCGAACATCGTCTGTTGCCGGAAGGCTACGATTGGCAGGATAAAGAAGTGTTCTATGAAGCGTTGGGCAAAATGACGAGCGTATTGCGCCCCTGGGTAAAAGACTTCCACGTGGCTCAAAACGACGCCACGGTCAAAGGCTCCGGCTCGCATGACAAGACCGGACGCCACTGCCTGCCAAATGATGCGAACGGCAAGATGGACATCGTACGCGCCGCCGGACTGTGGTTGCGCGACGAAAACGGCGCGCTTACGCACAGCACCCAGCATATCAACTGGGACGGTTGCATGTTCTCGAACGAAACGATGACCGAAGCGCAAACCTGGAATAACATTCTGGCGACGATGATTGCGGTCCGCGATGCCCACGGCTGGAATTAAGCGTTGAGGTGATGATTTCTTCGCCGCATCGCGGCGGCTGACTGGAATTAAGAGCTGAGGTGATGATTTCTTCACCGCATCACAGCGGCTGGAATTAGGTGTTGAGGTGATGATTTCTTCGCCGCATCGCGGCGGCTGACTTTAGCCGTGGGTTTCAACCCACGGGGCTGGGCGTAAGAATCCCGCGTCGCGTCAGCGACGCCTGAATGGTTGATGAAGAAGGTACGACAATGGCTAATTCTTACACCGCCTTGTTCTATCACATCGTTTTCAGCACGAAGAACCGAACACCCTTCATCCGTCCAGACATTGAAGAGCGTATTTGGGAATACGTTGGCGGCATCGCGCGTCATCATAAAATGACGGCTTTGCAAATCGGCGGCATCGAAGATCATTTGCACGCATTGGTGATGGCTCCGGCAACCATTGCGCCGTTTGAAATCGCTAAATATCTCAAAGCTGAATCGTCGAAATGGATTCACGACGAGGTTCCTGGTTTGCAGGACTTCGGTTGGCAGGATGGTTATGGCGCATTTACCGTCAGCAAGGCGAATGTGCCGAGTGTCGTGCGTTACATTCAAAACCAACGTGCACATCATCAAACGCAGACCTTTCAAGAAGAGTATCTTGAATTCTTGCAAAAGGCAGGTGTGGAATATGACGAACGGTATTTGTGGGGCTGATTCAGGCGTCGCTACCGCGACGCGGGAGGTGATTTGACGTCTTCCGTGGGTTGAAAACCCACGGCTAAAGTCAGCCGCCGCGATGCGGCGAAGATGTCAAACGATATGCATATGAGTGATAATCCTGATATGAAAGAGTTGTCAATGTACTTGCCACGAGTTTTCGACAAAATTGCTGACAATCTAAAACACTGCATTGACCATCTTGAACGTTGAGAAACGGAAACCAATTGATGCCCGGCTCTCTGTTGGGTGGTGAGATTATCGAGAACAAGTTTAAGAACAATCTATGAGCAAAAAACCATTGAATATCGGTTTGGTCGGTTACGGTTTCATGGGACGCACCCATTCCAATGCGTTCCTGCAAGCCGGTCGGTTTTTTGATTTGCCTTTCCAGCCGGTCTTGAAAGCAGTCTGCGCTCGTAATGCGGAACGTGTGCAAGCGTTTGCCAGCAACTGGGGATATGAATCGGTCGAAACAGATTGGCATAAACTGATCGAACGCGATGACATTGATCTGATTGACATCGCTAGCCCGAACGATACGCACGCAGAAATCGCTATTGCCGCAGCCCAAGCGGGCAAGATGGTGATGTGCGAAAAACCTCTGGGGCGCACGGCTGCCGAAGCGATCCCGATGGTTGAGGCCGTCGAGTCCGCCAAAGTTGCCAATATGGTTTGGTACAACTATCGCCGCGTCCCAGCCGTGACTATGCTCAAGCACTTAATTGATGAAGGGCGCTTCGGACAGATTTTTCATTACCGCACGAAGTTCTTGCAGGATTGGACAATCTCAAAGGATTTGCCGCAAGGCGGGGAAGGCTTGTGGCGACTCGATGTCGAGGTTGCGGGGAGCGGCGTGACGGGCGATTTGCTGGCGCACAACATTGATACAGCCATCTGGCTTAATGGCGCGATCACGGAAGTTTCGGCATTGACGGAAACCTTTATCAAAGAGCGCAAGCACAATCTGACGGGCGAGGTGCAGCCGGTCGGCATTGACGATGCCAGCTTGTTTCTCTGTCGCTTTGCTAACGGCTCGCTGGCTTCGTTTGAAGCCACGCGCTATGCGCGCGGGCACAAGGCGCTCTATACGCTCGAAATCAACGGCGAACATGCATCAGCTTTCTGGGATTTGCAAGACCTGCATCGCATTCAATATTTCGATCATCGCGACGAAGGGCAATTGCGCGGCTGGCGTAGCATTCACATCACGGATGGCGATCACCCGTACATGAATCGTTGGTGGGTGCCGGGTTTGCAAATCGGTTATGAACACACCTTCATCCATCAGTTCGCCGATTTTGTGCAGGGGATTGGCAAAGGCAAAGAGGCTGCGCCGACTTTTCGTGATGCATTGGCAACCGATTATGTAACGGACGCGGTCTTGAAATCCGCCAACACCCGACAATGGGAAACGGTTTCGCAAGGAAAGAAAATCTAATGAAAAAGCTTCTTGTAATTACTGTTGCGTTGCTACTGGCAGCGCTCTTGTGCTTTCCGCAAAGCGCTACGAAGGCGCAGCAAACTCAGCCCCCAGGTGGACAAGGTGGGCAGCAGCGCCCACCAAGCGCTGGAGGCCCGCGTACGGGCATCGAAGCGATGACGCCGGACGATCACACAGGCTTTGAAGCGATCTTCGATGGCAAGACGCTGAAAGGTTGGGATGGTGATCCGCAATTCTGGCGCGTAGAGAACGAAACCATCATCGGCGAAAGCACCGCCGAAAAACCCGTCAAGGTAAATACCTTTTTGATCTGGCGCAACGGTCAGCCCAAAGACTTCGAGTTGAAATTAGAATATCGCATGAACTCTACCAACAGCGGCGTGCAATATCGTAGCGTCGAACTGCCTGCGGTTGGCAAGTGGGTGCTGAAGGGCTATCAGGCCGATATTGATTTTGCCAACACCTACACAGGCCAGCTTTATGAAGAGCGTGGGCGCGGCTTTCTGGCGATGCGCGGGCAAATGACTCAACTACAAGCCGGGAAGAAAAGAGTCGTAGCCAATCTGCGCAGCGGCGATGAACTCAAGACGCTGATCAAGACCAATGATTGGAATCAAGTTCACATCATCGCGCACGGCAACGTGCTGACCCATGTGTTCAATGGCCACTTGATGGCGCAGACCGTGGACGACGATGCGGCAGGTCGTGCGATGGGCGGCTTGCTTGGTTTTCAAATGCACACTGGAGCACCAATGAAACTGGAATTGCGCAATATCTGGCTGAAGAATTTGTAGTCATAAGCCGACAGAATCGCCCTGCCACCGACTATCGCAGCATGGCGATTTTCTTGTGCCTTGTGCGTGGTGAGCAAAGCGCGACCCTGCTTTTGTTTCAATATATAAAGGTGGACATTTTCGTCCATAGGCAATTTTAAGTTCGCTCCCACCTTTCTCAACGCCTCTTGCATTTGCGTTGAGAAAGGTGGAGCAAAGAACGAATGCAGTGAAGCAAGCTCTGACTCACCATTACTGTTTCCACAGCGTCATCGGATCCAATGAGCTTGAAGAAGCTATCAATTCTGTTTGCGGGTAATCATTATGATGCCGATTCGTAGCGTGTTTCTGTCGCCCGTCATCCCATCTACGACGCGGGTTTGGATGGCAAAGTTTTCGTTCAACTTCTTGATGCTGCCGACCTCGCGCCGTTCCCGATCCTCGAAGCGTACGGTCTCGCCGCGCACGGTTCCCGTCAACACCAATTCGAGACCAATCGGGTCATGAACCAGTTCGACGAGACTCCCTTTGCGAGCGGCGTAGTCGCCGGTTCGTCCGCACACCGGGCAGATTTCTACGTCTGCGTGATTCGGGTTCGTGTGTTCCACTTCGTAATGCGCGCTCGCCGCGAAGCGATAAAACCTTCGTTCTCGCCCAGCCCGGCCAAGCGTCACCACATCAAGCTTGCCTTTGGCGAGCGCTGAATAGTAATAGCGCATATGAAAGGCATGTGAATGTTGAAGAGCACGATGTTCCGAAACTTCCCAGGGTTGGAGATGCTCCAGTCTGACCTCGAAATCGCATCCCTCCGGATTGTCGAAAGGACCATAGAATTCCGGCAAGCGCATTGCCTGTCCGAGATTCTGAGTCACCAGTTTCACGGCTTCCTCGTAGTCGGATGCCAGAGCGGTGTCGAGGTAAAACCAGATATTCGGGTAACGAGGCATGGTGCGATCAAAGACCGATTTCGGCGGCAGTTGAAGATTGCTACTTGCCAGATCCAGAGGTTCGGCGTCTGCTTCGTCCGGCGGCCATTCAGTTTTTGGGCGAAAGTTATAGCGCAGGAAATACTGGTTGATGGCGCCGCTGTTCCAGCGCGAGACCAATGCCATACGGTTCTGCTCAAGCAGCGCAAGCGGTTCGACCAGTTTGGAGAAATTCGTGAAAGCCGCCCAATCGCCAGAGAATTTCTTTGGCCACTTGCCGCGCACACCTATCGGATGATTGGGCAGGCGACGACCTTCAGATGAGAGCTTGCGCAATGATTCCTCATTATAAAGCTTCAATGAAATCGGCTCGGCGGTTGGCGCGCTTGCGTCGCGATGTATTTTTAAGTTTTCCCAAGCAGCCGGCATCGAACCGTGTTTCCCCCACTGGACATTGATTCGCGGGCGCATACCGTGTCGCCGCGCCTCTTCTACGGCTTCCTTTCCACCATCCAAAATTCGACCGTGAAAGTATGTCCAAACGCGCTTGAGCGATTGGCGGTCTTCGGCGTACTCGACCCACATGAGTTCGTGATCACAGGGATCGTTGTCTTCCGGGAAATCTATGTCATCTTCCCAGAAGAAGTGATAGGCGATCAGTCTCTTATGAGGGTGCAAGATCACCGCGAAGTCTTTCAACGGGAAGAACTCCGTCGGCGTCACGTAGACTCGCGGCGCGAATCGTCTGACCATCTCCCACTCTTCACCAGTCAGTTCACGCGGTTTTTCCAAAGAGAGTGCGCGCGCGTATTCGCGGCTGGCGTCGTCTAGACATCTTCGCAGGTGATAAGCGACTCCCGCTTGGTGGTGTGCCTGGGCATTGCTCTCTGACTGGCGTGCGGTGACGGATGAGAAGCCTTGCAGTGACCAGATGCTACCTGCAATAAGCACGATAGTCAGATATACGAGGCGCTTCGTGAAACAGGACGCCATTTTGATTTCCTCCACCTTTTATACGTTCGGGGCACGACGTAGGTTATTACATGGGAAACGATGTTTGTCGAGGTTTTGCGAGAAGTAGGGGGAGGGCTTGTCCCTGCCCGGATTTTGCGCAGCAAAATGACCGTCATCGCCTGCGGCGATCCGGGCAGGGACAAGCCCTGCCCCTACCTTACACGCGATTGAAAACCGCTCTAAATTTAAGGATGGTAGATCAAATGGTGCTTGGGATAAGAATTGTCTGCCTTGTGCTGCTGGGTTGCGGCACCGGCATTCTTCTGGCTCAACAGCAACCTGTAAAGAGGCAAGAGAATCCGCTTGCCGGAAGACCGGCTGCTATACTTGCCGGAAAGCGGCTTTACGAACAGACCTGTCAATCGTGCCACGGCGGCGAGGGGCGAGGCGGTAGAGGGCCCACACTCGCGACCGGCGTGTTTCGTCATGGCAGCGAAGACAGCCAGCTCTTTCGCACCATACGCAGAGGCCTTGCCGGCACTGGTATGCCTCCCTTTTCAAGATTGAGTGCAGATCAAGTCTGGCAGCTTGTCTCCTATATTCGCAGCCTGAGCGCTACGGCTGGCACACGGAACGAGCGGGTTTCGGGTGATCCGTTTGCCGGCGAGAAGCTTTTCTATGGCAAGGCGACCTGCAACACCTGTCACGAGGTGAACGGGCGTGGCAACATCATCGGGCCAGATCTTTCGGCAGCAGGGGGCTCCCCTGCACAGATGTTGCGCCAGAAGATTCTCGACCCGAACACCAGTATGCAGCCCAACGAGCGCGGCCAACGGCGCACCGCGAAGGTCGTTGTCGTCAAAACGATAAATGGTCAGGAGATTCGCGGCCTCTGGCGCAACGAAGATTCTTACTCGTTGCAGATGATTGACCCATCCGGCAAACTCCACCTGCTCGATAAACAGCATCTCGCCGAGCAACGGTACGAGTCCAAATCGCTGATGCCCGCCGATTTTGGCAAGCGACTCACTGAAGCCGAGATTCAACATCTCGTCGCCTATCTGAAAACTCTCAAGGAGCGCGATTTCAACAAGACAACCCAGGCCGAAATTCCCGGCGGTCTGACCTACGAGCGCATTCGTCAGTCCGAAGCTGAGCCGCATAACTGGCTTACGTATTGGGGCGATTATCAGGGGCGGCATTTTTCAGCTTTGCAGCAGATCACCCCCGTCAATGCGCGCCAGTTACAGGCGCGCTGGGCCGTGCAGATGCCCGGCGATTCGGTCTTGCAAGCGACCCCGCTGGTCATTGATGGCGTGATGTATACAACCGGAATGCCTGGACAGGTTTTTGCCCTTGACGCACGGACGGGACTGCTGATTTGGAAATATGAGCGTCAGCAGAAAGTTGTCAACCCATATGAAAGCAACCGGGTCAATCGCGGCGTTGCGGTTCTGGGAAACCGTCTTTTTTTCGGCACCCTCGATGCGACGCTGGTGGCGCTGGACTGCCGCACGGGGCGACCCCTATGGGAAGTCCAGGTAGCCGATACCATGAAAGGCTACAGCATTACGGCAGCGCCGCTAGCCATCAAGGACAAAATTGTGGTCGGAGTTGCCGGCGGAGAATACGGCATACGCGGTTTTGTAGATGCCTTTGATCCAGTCACAGGGAAACGCTTGTGGCACTTCAATACGATACCCGGGCCCGGGGAAATCGGCAACGATACCTGGGCGGGCGACAGTTGGCAACGCGGTGGCGGCCCGACCTGGCTGACCGGCAGCTATGATGCAGACCTGGATCTGCTCTATTGGGGAGTCGGCAATCCTGGCCCTGATATGAATGCGCAGGTTCGCAAGGGTGATAATTTATTCACTTGTTCCGTGGTGGCTCTCAGTGGCGCTACAGGGCAGCGTCATTGGCACTATCAATTCACGCCAAATGACAGTCACGATTGGGATGCCAACCAGGACTTCATCCTGGCGGATCGCGTCTTTGACGGAAAAGAACGAAAACTGATTATGCAGGCCAATCGCAACGGGATGTTCTACGTCCTGGATCGCACGAGCGGCAAGTTCCTGATGAGCAAACCCTATGTCCGCCAGACCTGGAACAACGGTTTTGACGACAATGGCCGGCCCAAGTTTGCACAGGACTGGGATTCCAGCCCGCAAGGCAATATCGTTTATCCGGGTCTCGTCGGTGGAACCAACTGGCAGGCACCTTCCTTTGATACGGCCAGCGGCTGGCTCTATCTCGTCTTTCAGGAAGCCGGCCAGCGCTACGTTCGCGCGCCTGCGGAATTTGAATCGGGTAAGCAATACTGGGGAGGCAAAGCCATCTCCCTGGGCGATGCCGAATCCGCAGGAGTGCGCGCCATCGACAGTGAAACGGGCACCGTAAAGTGGGAGTATAAACTCTCACAGGCATCGTTTCAGGCGGGCCTGCTGGCTACTGCTGGCGGCGTTGTTTTTGTTGCCACGCGTGAAGGAAATCTGATTGCTCTGGAGGCCAAAACCGGCAAGTTCCTGTGGCGCTTTCAGACAGGCGCAGCGATTGCTTCGTCGCCGATCAGTTATGCGATTGATGGCAAACAGTTCGTGGCGATTGCCGCCGCCGGAGTGCTTTACAGTTTTGCGCTGCCAGAGTAATCTGCATCCGTTCAGGTCTTAGTATCCAAAATCCTTACCGCGAAAAATTATGAAAAACGACAAAGACTCTCGAAAAGATGTACTCGATCAGTTTCGGCTGCATGACCGTCGCGCCTTGATCACAGGCGGCGCCAAGGGGCTTGGTCAGGTCATCGCTACAGCCCTTGCAGAAGCCGGCGCAGATGTGGCGATTACCAGCCGCACGCTCTCCGACTGTCAAACGGCAGCAGATGAAATTGCCGCGCTCAGCGGACGAAAAACCTTCGCCTTCGCCGCCGATGTGACGCAAGCATCAGAGATTGATAAACTCCGAGAAGCGATTGAAGGCGCGCTCGGTCCCGTTGATATACTGGTCAACAACGCGGGCATTAATGTGCGCGGTGGTGTCGAGGAATTGAGCGAAGCCGATTGGGATGCAGTCATTGCAACCAATCTGAAAGCGCCGTTTTTATGCGCACGTGCCTTTGGTCCGGCGATGTGTAAACGCGGTTGGGGACGCGTTATCAATATGGGTTCGATCCTATCGGTTATCGGTATTGCGGGTCGCGCGCCATACGCCTCATCCAAAGCCGGCGTGCTCAATCTAACTCGCGTGCTGGCGCTTGAGTGGGCGGCTCAGGGGGTGACAGTCAACGCCATCTGTCCAGGTCCGTTTGCCACGGATATGAACAAGCCCTTACTAAACGACCCGGTCAAGTATCAAGCGTTTGTCGACAAGATTCCGATGCGCCGATGGGGTGAACTGCACGAAATCGCCGGAGCCGCCCTTTTCCTGGCTTCTGACGCAGCGTCTTATGTCACGGGGAGTGCGCTCTTCATCGATGGCGGCTGGACGGCACAGTAAACAAAGCAGGGAGGCTTCCGTTGCTGAGGATCGGGTAGCGATAGCAATAGAACGAAAAGCGAGGCTTCACGTTTGGTGCGCGTACCGGACGCGTACAGGGCTGAAATCGGGGTTTAGTCATCCGCGAATTACAGTGCAAGAATGATCTCGTCGCCATCTAAGAATCTAATTGGTCTACACGTACGTGATTGTGCGGACTCCATTCCGAAAATGGATATTCTAGGAATTGATGG
>JANMSG010001067.1:0-3603 GCA_031389065.1 Acidobacteriota bacterium
TAATATGGAAAGCCAAGTCGTCAATAATGAAATCTACCACGAACTAGGGGAGCGTTGGTACAAAGCGAAAGACGATCCCGTTGCCTTATTGCGCGCCGAATCAAGGGCTCGCAACCCCTGGGTTGTGCGCGTCATTGACAAATATTTTCCGCAAACAAGGGCGAGCGTTCTGGACGTTGGTTGCGGCGCGGGGTTTTTATCGAATGATTTGGCACGGCAAGGTTTTGAAGTAACCGGACTCGACGCTTCTGAAAATAGTCTGGCGGTAGCCAGACACCACGACTCGACAGGCAAAGTCACTTATCAATCAGGCGACGCGTACCAGTTACCCTACGCGGATGAGTCGTATGAAGTGGTTTGCGCGATGGATTTTCTTGAGCATATCGAAAAACCTGAACAAGTAATCGCCGAAATCGGGCGCGTCTTAAAACCGGGCGGATTATTTTTCTTTCACACCTTCAATCGCAATCTGATTGCCTGGCTCATTGTCATTAAAGGTGTAGAATGGGTGGTTAAAAATACGCCGCGTGATTTGCACATTTTGAAACTTTTTATCAAACCTGATGAGTTGAAGACCATGTGCGAACAAAGCGGATTGAAGGTTGAATCGTTGCAAGGCTTTGTGCCAAAGATCAATCAGCGAGCTTTTTGGCAGATGATTTTGAGAGGCGTTGTTGAGGACGAATTCGAGTTCCACTTTACCAATGTAACGCTCACAGGCTATGCGGGATTTGCTATCAAGAAGTAGCGAAGGAGAACAACAGAGGCGTGAAAATCAAACTCCTGCCAAGCCATATCAAGGGGCAGTTTCAACTGCTGACCACGTTCTTAATCAACGACTGCCTGACGATTGATGCTGGCAGCCTCGCCATTGCTCTGACAACGGATGAAATGGCGGCGATTCGTCACGTCATCATCACGCACTCGCACAACGACCATATCGCCTGTCTGCCGATTTTTGTCGCCGAAGCCTTTACCCAGCTCGATTCACCGATCACGATTTATGGCATTGAAGAAGTCACCTCGGCATTGAAAAAATTTGTTTTCAATGACCATATCTGGCCCGATTTTGAATTGATAAACCTTGCCAACGGGCAGGACGCGACCATTCGATACGAAACCCTGGAGCCGCGAAAAACCGTTGACATAGCGGGCTTGCGCGTCACTCCGATTCCTGTCAACCATGTGATTCCGACTTGCGGAATGATGTTGCAGGACGAGCATTCGACGGTCATTTTTTCGGCAGACACCTACACAACCGATGAGCTTTGGCAAATCGCTTCGCAACAACCAAATCTCAAAGCCATCTTTGTTGACGTATCCTATCCGAACGAGTTGGAAGAGCTTGCTGCCGCCTCAAAACATTTCACCCCGCAATCGCTTGCTGCTGATTTAAAGAAGTTGAATCGCGAGGTTGATATCTATGCGGTTCACATCAAACCTAGCAATCGGAATCAGGTTATTGAACAACTTCAGGCGCTCGACAATCCACGAATTTCAGCAGCCGAAATCGGGCGCGATTATGAATGGTAGTCTGCAATCTTTCCGTGTAACTTGGCGAATGCTTCACTAGAGCTTTGTCATTTTAGTTTTTATGATCAGCGTTGCCCCTGTAGGCGTAACGCTGAATTCTAACATTCAGCAATTTTTTCAAAAATCCAAAACCCTCAGGGAAACGATGAAAAAAACATCACATAATAAAACCGTTTCAAGCAAAAGCCGTCAGGCAAAATTAGACAGACGTGAATTCGTCAAGATACTTCCCGCGCTGGGCATTGCAAGCCTTACAACGTCTGCAACTCTCGGTTCATCTGTTGAAGCAGAGTCACAACAGCAACCACCACCCCCACAGGCGCAACGCATCACGAAAGAGATGTTGCATACGGCCGAGCAACTCATCGGCATAGAGTTGACGGACGCGCAGGAAGCGATGGCTTTGCAAAATGTCAATAACAATCTCGCCAACTACGAAGCGCTACGAAAAATCGAAGTACCACTCGACACAGACCCGGCGATCTGGTTTCATCCGGCGCTTCCGGGGAAAAAGTTCATTGCGAAAAAAAGCCAGTCAAATAAGGGCAAAACGAAACGCGCCAAAGTGGTTACACAAAAATTCGGCGCCCTCGAAGAAGTTGCTTTCTTTTCTGCAACGCAGCTTGGCGAATTGATTCGCGCAAAACTGGTGTCGCCCGTTGAACTGACAAAGATGTATCTGGCGCGCTTGAAGCGCTTTTCGCCAAAGCTTTTAAATGTGGTGACGCTTACCGAAGAGTTAGCCCTGTCGCAAGCCGAGCAAGCCGAACGGGAGATCAAGCAAGGCAAGTATCGCGGTCCGCTTCATGGCATTCCCTGCGGCGTGAAAGATCTGTTTGCGACCAAAGGAATTAAGACGACCTGGGGCGCGGAGCCTTTTCGCAATCAGATGATTGACTATGATTCGACCGTGGTGGAGCGCTTGCGCGAAGCGGGCGCTGTGCTGGTGGCGAAACTTTCGATGGGAGCACTCGCGCAAGGCGGCAGATGGTTTGCCGGAGTGACGCGCAACCCTTGGCAAGTTGAAGAAGACCGTACAGGCTCAAGCGGTTCTTCGGCAGGTTCGGCTTCTGCCACTTCTGCAGGGCTGGTAGGGTTTTCAATCGGCACGGAAACCTTAGGCTCAATCGTCTCGCCTTCGTCGCGTTGCGGTGTGACGGGACTCAGACCGACCTACGGGCGCGTCAGTCGTTACGGGGCGATGGGTTTGAGTTGGACAATGGATAAGATTGGTCCGATTTGTCGCGCCGTGGAAGATTGCGCGATTGTGCTTGAAGCCATCTACGGCGCTGACGGACGCGATATTACGGTTACCGACACGCCTTTCAAGTTTGATGCGGACGCGCCACTTGCCAAGATGCGAATCGGTTATTTGAAAGCGGAATTTGAAGCGGATAATCCGAATAATACCGCTGAAAGAAAAGCCATGTACAAACAAGCTCTCGATGATTTGCGGGCGGCGGGCGCAAATCTCCAGCCCATTGAGTTGCCGAAATTTTCAACCGCCAGTTTGCGAATCATTTTAGTAGCGGAAGCGGCGGCGGCTTTCGATGACATCACGCGCGATGGCAGAGTCAACCAGTTATCCGGGCAAAATGCGGGTGATTGGCCCAACACGTTTCGCACGTCGCGTTTCATTCCTGCGGTTGAATATATCAGAGCGCAACGCGCCAGGACTTTGCTGATGCGCGAGATGGACAAGCTGATGAATGATTGGGACGCGTTCGTTTCGCCTGCACCGGGAAGCGCGAGTCTACTGGTGACAAATTTGACCGGGCATCCGGCGGTCGTCACACCTTGCGGCTTCATCAACAACTTGCCGCAAGCAATTATGTTCACCGGCAGCTTGTACGACGAAAGTGCGCCGCTCAGAGTCGCGCTTGCCTATCAACAGGCAACCAAGTGGCACACCATGCACCCGAAAATGGATTGGACTTGAAGGAGATAAATGACGACTGGCGAATTTTTCGTCATTCCAAATTGAGAGCTTTATCAGCAGTTTTCTTCTCTGCGGCAAGCAGATAGATATAAGCCAGGCTTGTGCTTTTTCTCCGCTGATCAAGGTACCTC
>JANMSG010001099.1:0-13288 GCA_031389065.1 Acidobacteriota bacterium
ATGATACTCGAAGAGTTGATGCTTGAAGTCATGTACACGCTTCCCTCGAATAAGAAGGTGAAAGAATTTGTTGTAACACGCGAGATGGTCGAAAACCGTCGCGCCACATTTCCAGTCCTTGAAAAAGCCGGCTAGTTAGAAAAGAGGGAAGATACAAACTTCCCTCTTTTCTAACCGGTTGGCACTCAACCTTGATCTCTTTTATACAGTAATAATCATGAATGAATTCAGCGACAGCACTCCAAACGATGTAATCAGATGCCCGATGGTTCCGATTCGGGACGTAGTTGTTTTCCCTTACACAATGGTTGCGTTTGTCATCGGCAGGCCGGCAAGCGTTCGCGCTTTAGAAATCGCTCTGCGCGGTGATAAGACGATCTTTCTTGCCAGCCAGCACGATGCAACCGTTGATGAACCTGAAATTGATCAAGTCTATACGGTCGGCACCCTGGCGCGCATCACGCATAATCTTCGTCTGCCCGATGGCAATATAAAAGTCATGGTCGAAGGCATCGAACGGGCTCGCTCGGTTCGCGTCGAAGAGACAGATGATTATTGGTTAGCGACGGTCAGGAAAGCGCCACAATCGAACGAATCACGCTCGCGTTTGAATGTGCTGATTGGTCGCATTGGTTCGCTTGTTGATCAATATGTTCGGCAATCAACCGATCTTGCCAATCCCGAAACCGTCACCGCCGCTTTGCGAATTGACGACCCGGCGCGCTTGTGCGACACCGTCGCATCAAATCTCAAGCTCTCGGTTGAAGACAAACAAGGGATACTGGAAATCTTCCCACTTTATGAACGCCTCGTGCGGCTCACGGAAGTCCTAGAAGTTGAGTTGGAAAAGATTCAGGTTGACCGCGCCATTCACGGCCGCGTCAAACGTCAGATGGAACGCGCCCAAAAAGAGTATTACCTCAACGAAAAAATCAAAGCCATTCACAAAGAGTTGGGTCGTAAAGACGAGAAAGCCGAGCTTGAGGAGTTAAAGCAAAAAATCGAAGCGGCGGGACTGCCGAAAGACTCTTATGACAAGGCGATGGCAGAGCTCAGGCGTTTAGAGCAGATGCCGCCTATGTCTGCCGAATCAACCGTCTCGCGCACCTATCTTGATTGGTTACTGGCAGTGCCCTGGAAAGAAAAGAGCGAAGAAATTCGCGACATCAACGCCGCTCAAGAAGTGTTAGACAATGATCATTACGGGCTTGAGAAAATCAAAGAGCGCATCATCGAATACCTGGCGGTGCGCCAACTCGTTGAACGCCCGAAAGGCTCAATCCTGTGTTTCGTAGGTCCTCCAGGAGTTGGCAAAACCAGTCTCGGTCGTTCGATTGCCAAAGCCACAGGGCGCAATTTCGTTCGCCTCTCACTTGGCGGCGTGCGCGATGAAGCTGAAATCAGAGGCCATCGCCGTACCTACATTGGCGCTCTGCCCGGTCAAATCATTCAGATGATGAAGAAAGCCGGAACCGTCAATCCTCTCATCCTGCTCGATGAAGTTGATAAGCTGGGAATGGATTTCAGAGGCGACCCGTCTTCTGCGCTATTAGAAGTGCTTGACCCTGAGCAGAACTATACCTTCCACGATCATTACCTGGATGTCGAATATGATCTGTCGAACGTGATGTTCATCGCCACGGCAAACGTCCTGCATACGATTCCGCCAGCCTTGCAAGACCGCTTGGAAACCCTCAGACTGCCCGGCTACACTGAACGCGAAAAGCTTGAGATTGCCAAACAGCATCTGCTGTCGAAGCAACTCGAAGCCAACGGCTTAACCAAGGAGCAGGTGAATTTCACCGAAGATGGTTTCCGCACCATCATTCAGTATTACACGCGCGAAGCAGGGGTTCGTAATTTGGAACGCGAAATCTCTTCGGTATTGAGAAAGCTGGCGCGCCGTCTGCTCACCTCTGGAAACGCGGAAGCCTTTGGAGCCTACCACGAAACAGTCACCTCTGAACTCGTCAAAGAATTGCTTGGGCCAATCCGTTTCCGTCCACAAGAATTGGCAGCTGAAAATGAGATAGGGCTTGCGACAGGCATGGCTTGGACGGAAGTCGGTGGCGAAATACTCCACATCGAAGCTTCGTTGATGAAAGGTCGCGGACAAATCAAACTCACAGGCAAACTCGGCGAAGTGATGCAAGAGTCGGCGCACACGGCTTTTACTTGTGTGCGCTCACGGGCTGAGCGTTTAGGCATCAAACCAGATTTTTATAAGAAGTTTGATTTGCATTTGCACGTTCCCGAAGGCGCAATTCCCAAAGATGGACCCTCAGCAGGCACAGCGATTTCAACGGCGCTGGTGTCCGTGTTGACAGGCATAGCGATTCGCCGCGATGTCGCGATGACCGGCGAGATCACACTGCGCGGAAAAGTTTTGCCGATTGGCGGCCTGAAAGAAAAATTATTGGCGGCGCATCGTTCAGGGATAACGACGATCATTATTCCGAAAGACAACGCCAAAGATCTTGTTGAATTGCCCGACGATGTCAAGCAAGCGTTGACGATTCACGAAGTGGAAGACATTGATCAGGTTTGGCGAATCGCTCTGCAAGAAGACCCTATTGAGAAGACTTTGGCAAAATCACAGAGCGAGACGCTGACGCCTGAGCTTCCCATCTGGAGTCAACCAACGACAGGCGATGCGGCGAATCAAGTTATAGAATAGTCCTTAGTCCTTAGTCCTTAGTCCTTAGTTTTTGCATGGGTTAAGTAAAAACAAATTCATGAAAACTGAATCAGACAAGGGACAAGGGACAAGGGACAAGGGACGATGAAAGTAAGTAGCGCAGAATTCATAAAGAGCGCGACAGCGCCGGAGCATTATCCGCGAGATGGCCGCCTGGAAATCGCTATCATGGGTCGGTCAAATGTCGGCAAATCCAGTTTAATAAATAGTCTCTTAGGCGTGAAAGGACTGGCGCGCACAAGTTCAACGCCGGGACGCACACAGCTTATCAATTTTTTTTTGATAAATAATGGGTTCTACTTTGTTGACTTGCCTGGTTACGGTTACGCGCGCGTACCGATTGCAATAAAGAGTGAGTGGGGACCGATGATTGAAAAATATCTGGCGTCTCGCGAAAACCTGGTGTTATCTATTTCGATTATTGATGCACGGCACGGTCCCACGAAGTTGGACTTAATGTTGAAAGCCTGGTTGGAGACCAACGAACAACCATTCATTGTGGTGGCAACCAAAGCAGACAAATTGAGCAGCAATAAATTGAGAGCCAGTATCAAAAGCGCGGAAGAGATTATGGGGGAAGGCAAAGTGATCCCCTATTCGGCAGTCACAGGTCGCGGCGCAGAACGCATCTGGAAAGAGATTGCCGCACGAATTCTTTGATCGAAAATTGCAGGTTGCAGATAACGAATTTCCAGTATTTCCAAATCCGTTATCACCTGACCCAGCCTGAAACCACACGTTATTAGAAATTGAGCAAGCGTACAGTTTCTAGCTCCGAAATCTGCAATTGAGTATGGAATCCCTAAAAAAAATCACTGCTGCACGCGAAACTTGGGAATTGGCGCACGGCAACTACATTGTGAGGATAGAAAAAATATTATGACTGAAGAAGTAACCGAGTTGATGGACATCAGCGAATTGAAAGAGATGTCCATCTCGAAACTCACACAAATTGCAAAAGAGTTAGACATTCCCGGCGCAACGGGAATGCGAAAGCAAGAGATCATCTTTAAGATTCTGCAAGCGCAAACGGAAAAGTCCGGCTTGATATTTTCTGAAGGTGTGCTGGAGACGTTGCCCGACGGATTCGGTTTCTTACGCGCGCCCGATTATAACTATCTGCCAGGACCTGACGATATATATGTCAGCCCTTCGCAGATTCGCAAATTCGACTTGCGCACAGGCGACACCATATCCGGGCAGATTCGTCCGCCGAAAGAAGGAGAGCGTTATTTTGCGCTCATCAAAGTCGAAGCGATCAATTTTGAACCGCCTGAGATGGCGCGTGAACGAGTGTTTTTTGATAACCTCACGCCACTCTATCCGGAAGAAAAACTGCGTCTCGAAACCCTTCAGGAAAACCTGGCGGGTCGCGTGCTCGACATCATGACGCCGATTGGCAAAGGGCAACGCGCCTTGATTGTCGCGCCGCCACGCACTGGAAAAACGATGCTGCTGCAATCGGTAGCCAACTCCATCACGCGCAATCACCCGGAAGTCACCCTGATCGTTCTACTGATTGACGAACGCCCCGAAGAAGTCACAGATATGCAACGCTCTGTGCACGGCGAAGTCATCAGTTCGACCTTTGATGAACCACCGACGCGCCACGTTCAAGTCGCAGACATGGTGATTGAAAAAGCCAAACGCCTGGTTGAATACGGACGCGACGTGGTGATTTTGCTTGATTCCATCACCAGACTGGCGCGTGCCCATAACGCAGTCGTGCCGCCATCGGGCAAGATTTTGTCAGGCGGTATTGATTCAAACGCTTTGCAAAAGCCCAAGCGCTTCTTTGGCTCGGCGCGAAATATCGAAGAAGGTGGCAGTTTAACCATCATCGCTACGGCGTTGATTGATACGGGTTCGAGAATGGATGACGTGATCTTTGAAGAATTCAAGGGAACCGGCAACCTCGAAATCAACCTCGACCGCAAGCTGACCGAAAAGCGCATCTTCCCTTCGATAGACATCAACAAGTCCGGCACACGCAAAGAAGAGTTGCTGCTTGCGCCGAAAGATTTCAACCGCATCATTGCTTTGCGTCGCGTGTTGTCGCAGCTTTCGGCAACCGAAGCCATGGAGTTGTTGTTGGAAAGATTAGGCAAGACAAAAGCGAATTCAGAATTCCTCGACTCCATGCAATCGCAGTAGAGATTTGCAGTCCTCGCAACCAAAACCAACCGTCCGGGCATTTTGCATGCAAAATGCCCGGACGATTTTTTCTGCTTGACGAAGCTTCCTCGTAAATCTTATGTTGAAACCGATGCAACACGACGAATCTATCTCTGGCGTTACCGGACATCAGTAACGCAATTGATAAAGCAAGAAGGAGGAAAAACCATGACCACCAAAGTGATGCCTGAGATTCATAGAACAAAGCACAAAGTTGATTTAACAAAAGAGTATGAATGGTTAGAACAACACCAGCAAAAATATATTGGCGAATGGGTGGTGCTGGATGGAGATCGTTTAATCGGTCATGGAGTTGATCCGATTCCGTTTGTGAACCAAGCCCGTGCGGAAGGTGTGCAGAGTCCTTTTATGAAATTCATCAGAGACGAATCAGAGCCATTTATGGGAGGCTGGTTGTGAATTCCTACTCGCTTTCCTTTTCTCATCGTCTTGATTACAGTCGCGGAAAAGCCATTGAATTCCCCATTGAGTTGATTTCAAATTTGAGAACGAGCGTATTCATTGATGTAAAACTCGATACTGGTAGTGACTTTTGCATTTTTCAACGCCGTTGCGCGGTAGCCTTGAATATAGAGTTAGAACGCGGCGAACCGCAAAGAATTAGAACGGCTGTTGGTTCATTCGTGGCTTATGGTCGTGAATTGACCGTTCGGGTTGAAGATATGGAATGGCAAGCGACGGTTTATTTTGCCGAGCCGGATGATTTCCCTGTCAACGTAGTCGGACGCAGAGGTTTTCTTGATCGATTGCGTTTAGGGTTAGTTGATTATGAGCAACTTCTTTATCTTTCACCTTACAATGAATAGCCTGCGGGCAAACCAGGCGACAGACAGAAAAAAACTACAGGAACAATTACCCCAAGCGATTCATCGAAGTTGATTTGCTAATAAAAAGGATTCATGGAAAACGCTTTCTTTCTTGACTTGGTTTTCTCACTGTAGTAACAACATGGTTCCGCCTCAATTGAAGAAAAATAAGAGTCGCATAGCAATTTATGTATCCCAGTGGTTTGAGAGGAGAGCATCTCACCTTTCCCTCAAAGAGATTTTATCGAGCGAGTGTCCGTTCATGCGTAAAACAAATTTTCGTCCAATCCGACAACCAATGGTTGGAGTTGTTGCAATCATCTGGTTGATCGCCGTAGCCTCTGTTTTTTCCTGGCAAAAGACTGCTGCCGCCGCAGATGTCTTCACACAAAAAGTTGCGCCTATCTTTGCAGCAAACTGTGTTTTCTGTCACGGCGGTAAGATTCAACGTTCAGGACTTGATTTGCGCAGTCTTGAATCTACCCTGCGCGGCGGCGCGCACGGCAAACCTGTTATTGCCGGACAACCCGAACAGAGTCTGCTCTACAAACTCATCACCCACGCGCAAGAACCCAAAATGCCGCAGGGCATGGATAAACTCTCAGACGTAGATATTGCCATTATCGCCGACTGGATTCGCGGACTTGCGCCGGATACAAGCGCTGTAGAGACAGGTGCGCCGATTCGCGCAGCCGGTTACGCAATCACAGAAAAAGACAAACAGTTCTGGTCATTTCGCAAGCCTGTTCGCCCATTGGTTCCTGCTGTGAAAAATCGCTCAAGAGTGCGCAATGAAATTGACGGGTTTGTTCTCAGTCGACTCGAAAAAGAGGGCATAGCCCCTTCCCCACTGGCGGAGCCGCGCGTCTTGATTCGCCGCCTTTATATAGACTTGATTGGTATACCGCCGACCCCCGAAGAGGTAAATGATTTTGTTCGCAATCCGTCGGAGGCAGCCTATAAAAAAGTGATTGATAAACTTCTTGCCTCGCCGCATTACGGCGAACGCTGGGGACGCCACTGGCTAGACCTGGCGCGTTATGCAGACAGCGGTGGCTACGAATTCGATTATGACCGCCCGAACGCCTGGCGTTATCGTGACTGGGTTATCAAGTCTTTTAATGAAGACAAACCTTATAATCAGTTCATACGCGAGCAACTCGCTAACGATCAACTCAAGCCCAATGACACGGAGGCGTTGATTGCTACAGGCTTTTGTCGCAACGGTCCAACGGTTGACAATGCCAACAACGAAGAGACTCGTATGGATGAACTCGATGATATGGTGACCACGACTTCATCGGTGTTTCTGGGGCTGACCGTAGGCTGCGCCCGTTGTCACGACCACAAATACGACCCGATTCCGCAGAAAGATTATTACAGAATGCAGGCGGTCTTTTTCCGCTATAAGAAAGCCGATAGCGCTATGGTTAGCGCCGAAGAGGAAGCGGCATTCAAAGCCAAAAACAAAGAGATTGACGAAAAAGTCAGACCCTTTCGCCAGAAAATTTTCGCCATCGAAAAACCTCATCGTGACAAATTACTCGCTGAAAAAGTCGAGTTTCATATCAAGCTGGCGGAATCAACAGGCACGCTGAAAGACAAAAACGTTGAAGAGTTTCGCAAAGAGGTGGCCACGCGCTTTGCTAAAGACGTGCAACTCCAACCCGAAGAGATTGACGCGCTGCTTTCTGCCGAAGAGGTGCAGGCGCGTAAAGTTCTTCAAGATCAAATCAACGAAATCAATAAGACCCGCCCGCAACGTCTGCCTGCTGTGATGGGTATCACGGATGACACGAAGCCTGTAAAAGCTCACCTGCTCAAACGCGGCGACTATCGCAATAAGGGGGAAGAGGTTCAATCGGGTTTCCCGTCGGTGTTCTCAGGTGGCGCGGATATTGCGCCTGAAACGCCGCGCAAACAGTTAGCCGAGTGGATTGTCAACGCGGAAAACCCTCTAACCGGAAGAGTCATAGTCAATCGCATCTGGCAATATCATTTCGGTAAAGGTATCGTGCGAACCCCTAGCGATTTCGGAGCAACAGGTGACCGCCCGTCGCACCCTGAATTGCTGGATTGGCTGGCTACGGAATTTATGACACGCGGCTGGAGTTGGAAAGCCTTGCATCGGTTGATACTGACGTCCAATACCTATCGTCAGGCGAGTCGCTTCGATGAAAAAGCGGCAGCCAAAGACCCTGAAAATCGCCTCTTCTGGCGTATGAATCCGCACAGGCTTGAAGCAGAAGTCATACGCGACAGCATATTGACAATGAGCGGCAACTTAAATAAAGAGATGGGCGGTCCCGGCATTTATCCGCGCATTGATTCGTCTGTAATTGCCTCAGGCTCCAGACCGCGTTGGCCACTGGAAGTCAAAGAAGGCGCGAACGAATGGCGGCGTAGCGTTTACATCTTCGTCAAACGTTCGGTGCTGGTGCCTTTGATTGAAGTGTTTGATTGTCCTGTGACTGTCGTGTCTTCGCCTGTACGCAGCGTTTCGACGGTTTCGCCACAAGCGTTGGCGCTGTTAAATAACGAGTTTGTCTTGCAACAGTCGCAGTATTTCGCAGAACGCATCAGGCGTGAAGCGGGTGCGGATTTGCAGGCGCAAATTTCAAGGGCTTTTCAAATTGCTTTGAATCGTCGTCCGAGCGTCAAAGAAAATCTATGGGCTACGGAATTCATCAAGGCGCAAACCGAAGGCTATCGCCAGCGCAATCAGGAAAAGCCTGAGGAAGCGGCGTTACGCGATTTCTGTCACGCGCTTATCAACCTGAACGAGTTTCTCTATGTGGATTAAAAACTATGAACTGTAAAATCCTGACTATCAAAATAACCCTGTGCCTGATTTTCTTATTAACGTTCGCGGCATTCGATTGCTTATCAACGATCTCCGCGCTGGCGGCTGAAAAACCTGCGGCACGAAATTATCGCGTGATTGGCGCGGATAAAAAGCGCATCGCTATCGTTAATGCTAAAGGCGAAGTTGAATGGGAGGTGGCAAACAACGCCCGAGAAGTCCATGACATAGCGATGCTCGCAAACGGCAATGTGCTCTATCAAACCAGCTACACAACGGTTGTTGAGATGTCACCGGATAAAAAAATCGTCTGGCAATACGAGGCGAAGCCGAAAGAGGGTTACAGTGGAAAAATCGAGATTCATTCGTATCAGCGTTTGAAAAACGGGCGAACAATGATTGCCGAAAGCGGCAACGCCCGCCTCGTTGAGGTTGATAAAAATGGCAATATTGTCGAAGAGATTGCGTTGACGGTTGAAAAGCCCAGCGCTCACCGTGACACACGCATGGCGCGCAAACTCGACAACGGCAATTATCTGGTCTGCCACGAAGGCGACGGTAAAATACGTGAATATGACCGCAAAGGTAAAGTGGTTTGGACCTATGCGCTGGACTTGGCGGGTCGTCCACGTTCAAATGGTCATGGACCGGAAGGACACGGCACCGAAGTTTTTGGCGCGATACGTCTGCCCAACGGCAACACCATGATTGCCGGAGGCAATAACAATCGCGTCTTTGAAGTTACCCCGCAAGGCAAGACCATTTGGAGCGTTGAGCAAAAGGAGTTGCCGGAGATTACTTTTGCGTGGATGACGACTTTGCAAGTTTTGCCAAACGGCAATTTGATTATCGGCAACACCCACGCGGGACCCGAAAATCCGCAGCTTATCGAAATCACCCGCGATAAAAAAGTAGTCTGGACATTCAAAGATTTCAACACCTTTGGCAATTCCTTGTGTGCGACTCAAGTGCTAGGGATTCGCGGCAAAGTGATTCGTTGAGTTTTAACTGATGGTTTGCGATAACGCACAATTGAATAGCCTGCGAAGCGGGCTTGTCTGTAGGTCTGTATCAGGAGTGAAAGAATGAGCAAAAAAAATCAATCACCAATATCATCGTCAAAAATGTCTCGCCGCGAGTTAATCTTTAGCGCCGGGGCTGGATTTTCAGGACTGGCGCTCTCTCATCTGCTGGATAGAGAGGGCCTGCTTGCCGCTGATTTACCCGATAAAAGCCGCACCAATCCCTTGGCTTCAAAGAAAGCGCACTTTGAAGGTAAAGCGAAATCAGTAATCTTTCTCTTCTGTTATGGAGGACCAAGCCACGTTGACCTCTTTGATCCGAAGCCTGAACTGACGCGTCACCACGGCAAGCCTATGACTGACAAAGGTGAGATTGATGTCTTTTTTGGCAAGCCCGGCAATTTGATGGCAAGCCCTTACAAGTTCAAAAAACACGGGCAATCGGGCATCGAAGCTTCTGAACTTTTCCCGAATGTCGGCGCTTGCATAGATGACCTCTGCGTCATTCGTTCGCTCTACACGACAAGCAATAATCATTCGCCGGCAATCTTCACCATGAACAGTGGCAATATGCGGCCGGGCAATCCTTCGATGGGCTCCTGGGTGACATACGGATTAGGCAGTTTTAATGAAAACCTTCCGGCTTACATAGTCATGTATGACTGGCGCGGCGGGCCAATTGGCGGCGCGCCCAATTGGAGTTCGGGCTTCATGCCTGCGGCTTATCAAGGCACCTCATTTCGCTCAGGCAATACGCCGATTGTTGACCTCAACCCGCCAAAATGGGTTGACCCGCATCTGCAACGCAAGGAGGTCAATTTCATACAGAAACTCAATCAGGAACATCTCGCAGCACATCCGGGAAATTCCGACCTGGATGCTCGCATAGCTTCTTATGAACTGGCTTTTCAAATGCAGACACACGCGCCGGAAGCTGTAGATTTAGCCAAAGAATCGGACGCAACGAAAAAGCTTTACGGCATAGGCGACAAGACCACAGATTATTTCGGGCGACAATGTTTGACGGCGCGTCGTCTGGTTGAGCGCGGCGTTCGCTTCATACAGCTTTACAGTGGCGGCGGTCATCAGCAAGAATCCTGGGATGCGCATTTTGGTCTTGATGAAAATCATCGGTTGCATTGCGCCGAAACCGATAAGCCGATAGCAGGACTTTTGAAAGATTTGAAATCACGCGGACTGCTCGATTCAACACTGGTGGTATGGGGCGGCGAATTCGGGCGTATGCCGCTTTCGCAATCTGCGATAGGGCGCGACCACAACCCGCATGGTTTTACGATGTGGATGTCTGGTGGCGGCATCAAAGGCGGGCAGGTCATCGGCGCGACTGATGAATTCGGCTACAAGGCGGTTGAAGATCCCTATTCAGTTTACGATTTGCAGGCGACGATTCTGCACGCGCTTGGACTTGATCATCGCAAGCTGACTTATTATTACGGCGGGCGCGAACAACGCCTGACCAATTTCGGTGGCGATCCGATTCTGAAATTATTCGCTTAATTGACAGGTGAAAATCGAAATGAGCAAAGTGCGTTGGGGCGTTTTGAGCACGGCAAAAATTGGATTAGAGAAAGTCATTCCGGCAATGCAACGCGGCGATTACAGTCGCATTGACGCGATCGCTTCGCGTAATTTGCAGAGTGCCCGAATCGCCGCCGCAAAGCTAGGCATAGCGAAAGCCTATGGCTCTTATGAAGAGTTGCTGGCAGATCCCGATATAGATGCAATCTACAACCCACTGCCCAATCATCTGCACGTTGAATGGTCTATCAAGGCGCTCGAAGCTGGTAAGCACGTCCTGTGTGAAAAGCCTATCGGTTTGAGTTCGGCCGAAGGCGAGCAGTTGTTGGAAGTCGCCAAAAAGCTCCCTCATCTGAAGGTGATGGAAGCCTTTATGTTCAGGCATCACCCGCAATGGCAACGCGCCAAACAATTGGTTGACGAAGGCAAGATTGGCGAGTTGCGAACCATTCAGTCGTTTTTCTCTTACTTCAACCGAGACCCGCAAAATATTCGTAATCAAGCGGACATTGGCGGTGGCGCTTTGATGGACGTAGGCTGTTATTCGATTTCGCTGTCGCGCTTCATCTTCAACACAGAGCCTCAGAGAGTATTCGGAATGGCTGAATATGACCCTGAATTTAACACGGACCGCATGGTTTCGGGGATTCTTGATTTTGGTCTTGGGACTTCAACTTTTACTTGTTCAACGCAACTCGTGCCTTACCAGCGCGTCAATATCTTCGGTGTTGAAGGGCGAGTTGAAATCGAGATTCCTTTTAACGCTCCGCCTGATCAACCTTGCCGAATGTGGCACCAGCGCGGCAATGATATCGAAGAGATCGTTCTGGAAATTTGCGACCAGTACACCATTCAAGGCGAGTTTTTTTCGCAGGCGATTCTCAACGACACAGCCGTGCCGACCCCGCTCACAGACGCCATAGCCAATATGAAAGTCCTCGAAGCGATGATCGAAAGCGCAAAATCCGGAAGTTGGGCATCACTTTCCATGTAGAGCAATTGAATCTTCCTTGACGAATCTTCCCTGCAACTCTTATTTTGAAAAGCGATTCGCACAGTCGAATCTATCTCTGGCGTTACCAGACCTCACCCCCCGGAACCTTTAGCCAGCATCGGCTGATTGAATGTGCCAATATCAAATCTGGTGAGTTACAATAAAGAGCAAAAGGAGAAATATCATGTCGCAAACCGTCACGCTGAATTTGCCGGATGATTTTTTTCAGCCGCTACGCCGCGCGGCTGTAGCTACCAATCAAACGATAGAAGAGACGCTATTGACCGCGTTACAAGCTTCTCTACCATCACTTGAAGGATTACCGGAGGAAATCATTGAAAACCTTATTGCCCTGGAAATGCTCGACGAGGAGAGGCTCCGGCAAGTGATGATGGAAACGGTGCCGCCCGACCAGCACCGAGAAATCCGTGAGTTATTGGGGCGCAACCAGGACGGAGAATTAACCGATGAAGAAGGGGAAAGGCTGGCGCAGTTGCAACAGCAAGCGGACCTGGTAATGCTGCGCAAAGCCCATGCTGCATCTCTGCTGCGCTTTCGTGGCAAGCGCGTTCCGACGGTCGCTGAACTGCAACCCCACCCGGAAATTTCTTTATGAGTCGCTTGCGTCGAAAAATCCCTGCGGCGCTGCACAGAAAAATCAGACAACAGGGGCGCAATCGTTGCGGCTATTGTTTGTCGAGTGAGGTGTTAATCGGGATGCCGATGGAGATAGAGCATCTGCTTCCCATTGCTTCGGGCGGTCAAAGCATAGAAGCGAACCTCTGGCTCTGTTGTCGGCGTTGTAACGAATTCAAAGGCGCGCAGACGCAGGCTGTTGACCCGCATACCTTAGACCTGTTGGCGCTATTCAATCCACGGGAACAGGACTGGAGTGAACACTTCCAATGGAGTGAAGACGGCACGGAAATCATCGGTTTAACACCAACCGGACGCGCCACAATCGTAGCCCTCAAGCTGAACAACCCTATCATTGTTGTTACCCGCAGACAGTGGGTCAGCGTCGGCTGGTTTCCTCCCAGCGACTGAATTAAGAATTCCAGATTTGTGATTTTCGAACGCCAGTCCGCGCCTTTTGCATTGGCGAGACGCTGTTTATTTTTTCTGCTTGACGAATCTTCCCTGCAACTCTTATTTTGAAAAGCGATTCGCGTTGTCGAATCTATCTCTGGCGTTACCGGACCAAAGCCCCCCGGAACCTCTAGCCAGCAT
>JANMSG010001110.1:0-16522 GCA_031389065.1 Acidobacteriota bacterium
TGCCTGCATCTTTTCGATGATGGATAAAAGATGGCCAATCAAGCTATGACATTCTTCGATGGTTTCAGGTAGTTTTACTTCCACTTTGTTATCAAATAGCTAATCAGCTAAAATCTCCTTTTTGACCTAATCAGTTACGAAGTTTTAATAAATTGCAAAACTTCTTCTTTTGTTGAGCCTATCGGGACTTTCGATTTCATGGCTTCCTCGACCAGTTCTACGGTCACCTCGCTCTTACAGCTAACAAAGAGCAGTAAAATAGAAATGGCTATACCTCTTGCCACAGTTGACAATGGAAATTTTAAACACTGCATCATTTTACAAATCGCAAAACTAAACTATTTCATATGCCATACACTTTTCTTGTCTTATAGCCGACCAGTTTCTGGTTCTCATCAAAACAAAATACTACAGAAATCCCTGCACCCTTACCCGTGATGAAATCCTTTTCAACATCATCTATCCATGCAGCGATACATTCTTTCGTTTTTTCATCTGCTTCAGGATTTGCCTCTTTTATATTATCTACCTGGAACGGCGCGTCGAATTTTAGAGATTTAAAGGAAGAGGTTTTAAAAAATTGTGAAACCTCTTCTTTTGTTGAGCCTATCGGGACTTTCGATTTTATGTCTTCCTCGACCATTTCTACGGTCACGCCGCTTTTGCTTTTACAACCACTTAAAAGAAGCAAAAGAGACATTGCTATGCAGCTTGACACAGGTGACAATGAAAATTTAGACCAATTCATAATATTAAACCTCCAAAAAAAGTTGGGAATGCTATAGTTTACATCCCTTACTTCAGGAAATACTGATAAAATATCGTGCAAAATATAAAGCTATCATGGCAATGGCAAAGACTCACCCCAGCCAGGAATTTCCCCTAAACCTCTTAGCGAACCACCTCCTGTTCTCGCCTCTACTTTGTCATTAAAGTCGTTCAAAATCCCTGCTCTCAGCAATAAAGTATAGACATATCTATTGCTATTATTGCTTAGAGCTGCATATGGAATTTTCGCGTTGTTAGTTTGCACCATTGTATCCTGCATGCTTCGCTGAAATTTTTCGCAATCGCCATCATAGGTTCTTGCTTCTTCACCTGCATAATTGCGCGAAAAATCCCTACGTTTAGTAAAATCTACAGGATCAAGCCCATAAAAACCATTACCAGCCTTCAAGTCCCCTTTGGGGTCTTCTTCCTTCGTAGGTCCTGCGCCATGATAATAGGGAACGAGTTTTGCAGCTCGTTTTGGTTGAAGCAATACGTAGAGATGAGCCCAGCCGATTGTTCCAGGTATGCCGTCTATACGTCTCCATCGCACTTTGACTTCACACTGATCCTGTACTTTTTTAGGTCCTCCGCCCAGTTGTACTTTTATGCACGCTACTGGCATCCCCCCAGAACCAGAAAAGAACTGCCCTATTGTTTCACATTCTGATGAAGAATTAGGCATTTCCAAGTTTAGTCCAAGCGGGTCTATGAAGGTCGTTGGACTATTGATCACATAACTATATCGGTTCCAGCTTTGGGGGATCTGTACCTGAATATCTGATTTGTAAGGATCGGACTGATTGAACCTGCCTACGATTGGGGCATAGGTTCTATTGACAGCATAATCTAGCCCGCTTTCACTGTCTCTTGCGTAATTCGTAAAGCGATGTTTATCAGAGGTGCCGCTTAAACCTATTTCTTCACCGAACGGCAAGTGACCTTGCCTGCCGATTACATTACCGCTGCCATCCAATACCACTCGTGCACTCAAGCGGTCACTTAAGACATAGCGCGTCACCCCGCTCTCTATTTTTGCAACCATCCGATTGTTCGCGTTGATGTATTGCACCAGCAACGTACCGGTCGCGCCGTTGTATTCCGCAAATGCTCTTGAACCCTCCCAGACATAATGCGTTGTTGCTCCGCCCGTTACTTTCTTGACTCGCTGATTGCCATAATTATAGGCATAGGTCGCCGTGGTTCCCGAATTAACCGTGACAACACGATTCTCCGCATCCAACTGGTAGCTATTTACCCCATCATTGGTCACATTCCCTGCTGCATCATAGGTATAGTTGCGAGTCGTACTGCCACTCGTCACACTGGTGATTCTGTTGGTTGCCGCTCCACCTGATTGCTGCAAAGCGATGCTTTGAATTTGATTGCCGCCGCTGGTCGCATCATACACACTCGTGCGATTGCCCCAGCGATCATACGAAAATCTGCGTTGCGCCGATATACTGTTCGTCGTTTGGCTTGAGGTCGTTATTCGCATAAGCAAATCGTATGAATAAGTCGAACTCTCCGTAGTCGAATTGATTGTCCCTGACATACTCATTAACTGTCCGCTATTTCCGGCTGTCGAGCCTGTGCCGTTTTGTCCGGCAGTGGCGCTGTAGCTATAGGTTAAATTCATCAGGCTCGTCGCCCCTCGTGTCGCCGTTTGGCTCGTCAGTTGTAAACGATTCGTGTCATAACCGAATGTCTCATTGACCACCGTACCGCTGGTGTTTAGCGTATCGCTCGTCATCTGCCCGGCGGCGTTGTACGTGAGGTTGTTCATCCACGCCACCCCAAAAACATTCTTCAAACCCTGCAACCGCCCTCGCAGGTCATAGTCATAATAAATATCCCCAACCTGAGTGATCTGGTCAGCATTGTTGTATTGATAGTTCACGGTATAGTTGCGGCTGTCTATTGTGTAGGTTGTTGAAGCCAGAGTAAGGCGATCACCGCCGCCCGACCCGCCACCTACATTGTAGCTATAGCTCTCCGTATAATTGCTTCCCACCGACACACTCAACAGTAAGCCTTGCGTCTCGCTGGTCTGGTTGTTGTCATAGTTGTAAGTTACCGTCGGCGTCGCCACCACTCCTGGTGCACTGCTGACATTGTAGCTCTCGCTAATCAAGCGGTTGAGCGTGTCATAGGTATTAGTGGTGATGACGCCTCTGGCATCGGTCTTGGTCGCCACTGCACCAAAATCTGTGTAGGTGTAAGCAGCCGTCCATTCTGGCGGCAACACGCCAGGCTGTTCGCTGATGGTCTCGATCTGTTCGGGAATCTTCTCAAACATCACGCGCCCTGCCGCGTCATATTTGAATTTGCGAAATTGATTGCCTTGATTGACCTGCAAGAGATGGTCGGCGATGTCGTAGGTGTAATTGGTCTCTTGCGTCAGATTGCCGGTTGCCACATTCTGCTCGGTGGCTTTGATCAAGCGCCCCAGGCTATCAACCTCGTGCTTGCTCTTGCGATTGACTTGATCGGTGTAGGTCGTCACCTTGCCGCTGTAAGTCGTCTGCTTGGTGTTGCCGCCCGGCAGTGTCATCACCGTGGTTCGCCCCAGCACATCGTAAGTAAAAGTCGTTGCGGGCGCGGGAGTGCCGCCTTGCGGAAAGGGATTGGTGCGGCTCGACATTCTGCCCATATTGTTATAAGCAATGTTCACTTGTCCGCCATGTTGGTTGATCGTTTGAACTGGCTGCCCGAAGCCGTTATAGACCGTCGAGGTCGTGATGTTCTTCGTCACTCCGCCTTCGACATAACTTCGAGCTGAAGAAGTCATCGCCCCCCAGGCGTTGTAGGAGAACGAAGTCGTCGCACTCGTGGGTAAAGTTGAGCCCGTCAACAATCCCGACGAACCATAGCTGTAACTGGTAATCTGTCCATTCGGATCGGTCTCTTGAGAAAGAGCGCCACTGGTGAAGTTGTATACCATCGAACTCGTCAGATGAATGCCGCTGGTTGCCCCTTTCGTCATCTGTTCCGCTTGCGACCAGTAGGTGTTTTCGCCAAATGTCATGGACTGCTCGTTACAACAAGCCACCTGAGTCTTCACCGTATTGCCGAAGATATCGAAATTATTGGTGTGGGTGATCGAAGTCCCGCCTCCGGCTAAGGAAGTATATCCGGTCGTCCCGGTTTGATTGCCGCGCGCCGCACTGACATAGCCTGCCGAATAACCCGGCGGATAGGGGCCCGGATAGCTGACCAAGGTGCCGCCATCATATTGGTACTCGGTCTTCTGCACCAGCACATCATCCGCGTCATTGGTATTTTCCAGGGCGTCAAAGACTTCGATGCGCATCGGCAAGCTTCGCTGATAAGCATCTATATATTGCTGATAGGGAATGTAAGTTGTCAGCGTTCGCCGTCGCACTTTCCACACACCACCGATCTTCTCGCCGTACTCGCGTTTGTTGGTCACGTTACCATATTGATCGTGATCGAAATCTACTTTTGTCGCCGTGTTGGTTTCATCGTAACTGGTCATCGATTGCACTTGCGGCGAACCGCTCGGGTCATTGGCATAGGCATAAACTGACTTTGCAAACGTGACATTCGTACTGCTGGTTAATTCCGATTGCGCGATACCGTTGCCGCCTGGCGTCAATTTCATCTTCGTGCCATCCGGCCGCGTGATGATACTGGTGCCAAAACTGTCGGCATAGCTATACACCCCGGTCGGAGAATTCGTCGCGGTCTCGGTGCGTTGCGTAAATGTCGGGCCACCAGTTAATGCTTCGCCGCCCGTCGGATAGTTAAACGCCACGCTCCCGGTCAAGCCGCCGCTTGCCCATCCGACGTTATAAATCATGCCGTAGCCGGAATAAGTGAAGGTCGCAGGTGGACGATTTGCTGAGGTCATGGAGTTGATGCCTTGAAAATTCGCCCCCACATTTTCAACCGTTACATTTTGAAAATCGGTGTTCATACTCACCGTTTGATAATTGAAAGTCGCGGGTGTACCACTCGGCGGATTGACCGAGATCAGTGTCGTCCCCGAATAATTGAATTGAATCACTCGCCCAAGCGTGTCTGTCACTGAGTCAATCGCCAGCGGTGAAAAGCCCATTGAACTGAGCTTGTAAGCAATTTGAATATAGTTGCCGTTGCTCTCAATGATTTGCGTCGGCAACAAGCGATTGTTGACAAAGCCTATCGTCACCTTCATGCCATTTTGAAAGTAGAGCGTGCCGCCGCCGGTCACGCTGCCAATGTATGTGATATGGGTGCCATCAGTGGTTTGCACCGTGGTTGCATTGCTCTGCGCAACACGCCCTAACAAATGTCTTGTGCCATCCGGGTCAATTAACATCAGGGCATATGTGCCTGAATAGGTCGGATCATACTGCCAATCGTAATAGGCGATGCGCCCGAAACCGAGAGTGAAGCCGGGACTGGGCCAACTCTGGATTGGATCGAAGGTGTAGTAAGTGGTGTTGGTGCCAGAATCGAACCGTCCGCCCCAGACATTGCTGTTGTAATAGAGCGCAAGATTGGCAGCGAGTCCACGACCACCCAGACTGACGAGCGGAATGCCCATATTGAAATTCGTCTGCGGTAAGACAGCTCCCAAGCGCGTCGGTTCAATGACGCCATAGCGAGGGTTACCCACTGAGCCGACGGCTGCCGATTGTCCCATAT
Source organism: Acidobacteriota bacterium (assembly GCA_031389065.1). Taxonomy (GTDB): domain Bacteria; phylum Acidobacteriota; class Blastocatellia; order UBA7656; family UBA7656; genus JACQDB01. The sequence goes on from JANMSG010001110.1 coordinate 5,422, forward strand.
CGCTGCCAAGGGTGCCTTGTGCCGCCGCCGTGGGCGCGAATTTATCGAGCAAGGACGGCAACAAATTCAGCATGCCGATGGTGCTGCTCTCTGTCACCTGCAAGCTGTCTTGATCATTTTTCCACTCGTGATCGGTTTGCCGAGGACGACGAATCGGGCGCACCAGCACCGTCGCTTCGGCTGAAGCCGACCCGGCGCGAGCGATAATTTTCGTCTGTCCGGGTTGCAGGAAGGAAGCGCGGCCTGCTTCATCAATGGAGATTTTATCGGCTTTTTCGGATTCCCAGGTGAACTTCGCGCCGTGGACAATTTCCCCGTTTGCATCGAGTCCCACCGCCGCGAAGGTTTGCGTCTCATTAATGTAGCCTACCAGTTTGAAGGGCGTGATGCGGATTCGAGAAACTCTAGACGTGCGGCTCGCCAGGGTCTCTTGCTGCGGCGGCATGGCTTTTTTATTCAACAGCCAGCGAAGCAGGGTGGAAAGGTGATTAACCGGAAGCGTAGCGATATCAACCGCTGATGAAGCCAGCGTGGGTAATTCATAAAACGCTTGCGAAGAATTCGGCACCATTAAGAGGCTCAAAATCAAAACCAGGCAAGCCAGTTTTCTGCGAAGACCGCGATGAAATAATCGGTTTAATAATTGCAGGGGGGGGGGTAACAAAATGGTAACGACGAGAAGGGCGATTGAAGTTCATAGTAATCTCCACTGTATCAGCAGTTAGCGCTTGTGTTCCCTTGTAAAAATAGAAGTGAAGGTGAGGTGAAGATTAAGATGCACCTTCACAATTTTGGTTATATTTGATTGACCCAGACTGGCAAGCAAAGAATATGAAACCTACAACTGATGTGTCAAGTAAATTTTTTATTACAACATAACTGCATCTATCCGCCTGCGCAGGTCTGCTCAATTTCGCTTTGCGCCAGTTGAACACCTTTTTGCTGCTCAGCATTGAAAGCTGCTGCTTGCGCGGCAACGAGGTAAACTCGCGCTTTGCCGCACTCGCCTTTGGCTGCGTAAACCCTACTCAATTGATAGTTCGCGTAGCAATCTTGCGGAACCAGCGCGAGAAGCTTTTCGAGGTACAGCGCCGCTTCGTCATATCTTTTATACTCGATGAGAAGGGCTGACATCTGTTCCAGTGGCGGGTAGTCAGTCGAAAAAGCACCAACCATTTGTTGCAGAACGGCCACCGCTTTGTCAGGGTTGCTGTCGCGATAGTAGCCCGCAAGCAAGGTGTAGGGGGAAGGGTAGCGCGGGTAGATATTAATCGCCTCGCGTAAGAGTTGCTCGCCCTTTTCAATGTCACCCTGATTCCACTTTGTCAGAGCCAGCGCTGTCGTTAGTTGCGCGCGAAACTGGCGAGGGTCTTCCGAGCCTGGAGAAACCGCCTTAGCATCGGGGAGCGCAAGACCAACTTGAATAAGCTGCTCAACCTCGCGGTAGTGCTCCTGAACCTCTCTGATATTCAAATTTGCGCTCAGCCTTTTACTCAACACAGCCAGAGAATAGTAAGCAGGGCTGTAGCTTGGGTCTATCTCAATGCACCGCTTGTAAAGCTCTGCGGCTTTGCCAGGATTCACATTCGAATAAGCTTTGGCAAGAGAGGAAGCCGCGCGAATCGAGTTGGGCACTTCCTCGTAGTTGGTCTGCCACAATGTGAGGTCGTCTTTCCATACCTGATTACGCGAGATCGTCATAAAGGCAAGCACTAGGACCACAACGGCGGCTGTACCATAAGCGATTTGCTTGGCGCGTTGGTCTCGCGCGGCAATTTTCTGAACCACAAGCGCAAAGAGCAATGCAAAGCTCATCATCGGCAGATATAGATAGTGATCAGCAAGCAATTCGTGATGCGGGATGAGTTGGCTGACAGGCAAAAGCAGAACGAAGTACGAGAGAATTGCAAACGCCATGAGCTTGTCGCGGCCAAGCGCCCAAAATCCAGCGAGGAGTACCGCGCCCACTAAAATAATAGACAACAAAACACGCCAGTCAAACAGTGTCGTTGACATGTCAAACGAGCCTTTGTATTGCACGATGGGAGTCGGCAAAACCAGTTGCTTCAGATACCACGCCTGCACGCGAAGCGACAAAAGCATGTTGGTATAAAAACTCCCGCCCCAGTATTTAAAGCCGTCTCGCGCCAGCATGGAGCCACCTTTGACAAATGCCTGGTACCAGATATAGGCGGGCACCATCAGCAGGAGTGGCAGGTAAAACCACTGATCTCTACGCAAAGCGTTTCGTATGGTTTGGAGCGAGCGCCTCCACCAACTGCCTGCGGTATCGCCCCAGCCGTCACAGTAATTCCACAAGAAGATGAACAGCGGCAGCGTCACAGCCATCTCTTTCGACATCAAACTGAGACCCCACAGGAAAATAAAAAGCACAAAAGTAGTGAGGGAGCGACTCTTGCGATGATTGAGATAAACGATAAAGCTGGCGAGATAAAATAGAGTGAACAGTATGTCTCGCCGGCCTGATATGTAGGTCACCGCATCCGTTTGTATGGGATGAACAGCAAAGATTATTGCCGCTAGCACCCCTGGTAAAAGTTCACCGGTAAAGCGGCGTACCAGCACAAGAACCAATAGTGTGTTTGCGACGTGGATGATTATATTGGTCAGGTGGAAACCAGCCGCATTCTCGCCCCATACGGCAAAGTCCAGGGCGTGAGTGAGATCTCTGATCGGACGGTACGAAGCGACCAGCAGTTTAGGGACATTCGACAAGCTGCGCAGTAACCGATTATCAAGTATGATGACTCTGTCGTCGAAGACGAAAGCGTTTCCCAGGCTGTTGGCGTAAACCAGAAAGACTGCAAAGGCGAGCATAACTGTGGCGAGGGTAAGAGCAGAGTTTTGCCGGGACCAGATGGCCTTTTGTTTTTTCGGTGTAGCGTTTTTATTAATTTTGTTTTTACGGACTTCAGCGATTTTCATTTTTGCATCACAGATTTTGGACAGAAAAATATCCTAAATAGTAACTATCTGAACTTTGAATCCGTGAGGAGTATCAAATTCCGTTTGTAATCACGCCGATTGCGCTATATCTTAATGATTCGCACTCAATGTTATATCTTATTGCACGCGCCACAGTGTATGCAATTGTCTACGTCAATACCTTAAATGAATGTTACGCGTAATAATTCGGCTCACAACTTAACCACCATTTCGGTAGTCATCCCTCTGTTTAACGAACGTCCTTCTCTTGAGGAGTTATATCAACGCCTCTCTCAAGCGCTTCTGGAAATCGCAGATCAGTATGAAATTATCTTTGTTGATGATGGCAGTACGGATGGCTCTATAAACTTGCTCAAAGAGTTTCACGCCCTCAATCCATCGGTTCACTATATTCGCTTTCGTAGAAACTTCGGCAAGTCTGCGGCATTGGCAGCAGGATTTCAACGTGCCCGATATGACATCATCGCCACCATGGATGCAGACCTTCAAGACCAGCCTGAACAACTGGAGCGGCTCATCAACAAGCTACATGAAGGATATGATTTGGTATCGGCCTGGCGTTACGAGCGCCGCGATAAATGGACCCGACGATTAGCCTCTCAGATTTATAATCGCGTCACCGGGTTGCTGACCGGCATCAGGTTGCACGACATCAACTGCGGACTGAAATGCTATCGTAGAGAAATCCTGGATGAAGTGATGGTTTACGGCGAACGCCACCGCTTTATTCCTGTGCTGGCAAGCTATCGCGGCTTCCGTCTGGGAGAGGTGAAGGTAGAACATTCGCGGCGAGAGCATGGCAAATCACGCTTCGGAATTGAGAGGATATTTGGCGGAATGTTCAGCCTTCTGACCGTCATTCTTATGACCCGCTACACCAACAGACCGCTACATTTCTTTGGCGTGATGGGCGTTATTCTCGGTTCAATCGGCACAGCCATTGATTCCTATTTGATTATTCTCAGAGTCTTTTTCAAGGAGTGGTTGAGCAATCGCCCTTTGCTCATCATCGGAACCATGCTGATCATTGTAGGCGTACAATTCATCCTGTTCGGCCTGCTGGCAGAGATGATCGCGTTTTCCTATCGGCGCGAAAACGATTACTCAATTGTCGAAACCAGCGAAGCAAGCGCAGAAGATAAAGGCATCGTGTTAGAAACACCGGAGCATCGCGTTGAAGCGAAGAAACAAAAAAACAGCCGATGAGATTCACCATAGTCGGGCCGGCTTATCCGCTCAGAGGCGGCATCGCCCATCACACCTACTGGTTGCGCCAAGAGTTACTCGCGCGCCATCATAGCGTGCAAGTGATTTCGTTTCGCCAACTCTACCCTTCGTTGCTTTTTCCGGGAACGACGGAAACCGACACCAGCAAACTCAAGCTTGAAGCCGATGCCCTAGCTATCCTCACACCCGAAAATCCTGCTACCTGGTTTGAAGCCATCCACAAAGTGAAAGCCTTTGCACCAAACATGGTCGTCTTCGAGTGGTGGCACTCCTTTTTCGCGCCCCTCGTCGGCACACTCGCCAGGTCTTTCAAAAAAGCGAAAATCAAACAACTCATCGAATGTCACAATGTATTTCCGCACGAAGGTACACCGTTTGACCGCTGGCTGCTCAAATACGCTTTTTCACCCGTTGATCAGTTCATTGTGCATTCTGAAAAAAACTTACGAGATGTAACCTCGCTTGCACCTGACAAACAAATTCGCGTCTCTTCGCTGCCAGCCTTACATGAGTTTCGCAATGCGAGCCAGGCGACGCGAGACGGACGAAGGATTCTCTTTTTCGGCAAGGTGCGAAAATACAAAGGGCTTGGCGTATTGCTCGACGCTCTGCCAAAAGTTTTGTCTCAAATCGAATGCGAACTGGTTATTGTCGGTGAGTTTTACGATTCGCTTTCAACTTACCAACAACGTATTCAAGAGCTTGGCATAGAGCGTCACGTTCACATAGAAAATCGCTATGTGCCGAATGAAGAAGTGCCGACCATCTTCGAGAAAGCAGACGTCCTGATATTGCCTTATGTGAGCGCCAGTCAAAGCGGAGTGGCGCAGATTGCCTTGTCGAACGTGTTACCGGTGATCGCGTCAAAAGCCGGCGGACTCTCTGAAGCGATTACAGAAAATGTAAACGGTTTGCTATTTCCAGTAGGCGATGCAAACGCCCTTGCCGAACAAATCATCAATTACTTCAAGAATAATCTGGGATCGAAGTTTTCCGAGAATCTACGCGAAGCGTCTAAAAATCCATCAAATTGCACCATTATAGAAATCATCGAAGATGCGGCAAGCGGAAAGTAGCGCGAGCCTCTAAAGGGTGTTCGCTTTTATCGCAAAACATTGAACTCCTGAGCCTCTATTGATCTTGCGTAACCTGAAGAAATGAAGTTATACCTTTGTCTCTGATTATGTCATCGAGCTATTCATCTGATAAACCAGAAAACCCCCAAGTATCGGTCATCGTTCCCTGCTATAACTCAGAGCGCACGATACGCCTATGCCTGAGCGCGATCGTCAAGCAGCAGACTTCGATTTCATTCGAGGTCACTGTTGTTGATAGCTCTACGGACGACACGCCAAAAATCGTAGCCCGCGAATTTCCTTCGGTGCGACTGATTCATCTGGACAAGCGTACCTTTGCAGGAGCCGCTCGCAACATAGGAATCCGCGCGAGCGTTGCACCCATTTGCCTGATGATAGATTCCGATTGCATAGCAAATTCAGATGTTATCGAACGAGTCGTGGACAGACACCTCAAAGGGGAATATGCAGCCGTTGGCGGCTCGCTCCGCAATGGTACGCCAAAGAGTTTGAGCGGTCTTGTCGGATATCTGATCGAATTCAAAGAGTTCATGCCAGGCACTCCCGAACGATTGGAAAAAAGTATCGCCACGGCCAACCTTGCCTATCGCCGTGAAGCGTTGGAGCGCTATGGCTGTTTCGATGATGAGATGGAATTTGCTGAAGACATCTTGCTCAACTGGAAGATGTACAGCGCCGGCGAACGCATCTTGTTCGACCCGACGATTGAAGTGACGCATTTGAACCGCACAGGCTGGCAAAGGGTGTTGTCTTATCAGCTTGAGCTTGGCAGAACTTCAGCAATCGCCAGAAGACGCGGCGGATTGCCAGGTAAAATTCTGCTTGATTACCCTGTGTTGATCACCTTAATGCCATTCGTGAGAACAATCAGAGCGATGCAATGGCTGGCAAAATACGATAAGAAAATGTTGGTGAGATTTTTCTTCTTGTGGCCTCTCTATCTGCTCGCCGCTTCATTCTGGTCATTCGGTTTTCTTCAAGAGGTGGTGAAAGATTAGAATGATTGCCTATGCGGTTTTGGCTGCTCGCGTAACATATAACTTTGGGTTTGAAAAGCGCTAAGAATTCTGCAAATACTCGCTAACACGAGCCGCAATATCATCAGTCGAAAACAAGTCAGAGATGACCGCAACGCTATCGGCTCCGGCTTCCAACACAGATGACGCTTGCTCTAAAGTGATGCCACCAATGGCAACCAGAGGTTTTGAAATCTGCGATTTGATAAATGCGAGCGCCTCTAATCCAACAACCGGATCAGGATTCTCTTTCGTTGAAGTGAGAAAGATCGGTCCGATGGCTACATAATCAACCGACATAGAATCGGCTGCCAGAGCCTGTTTCAAGTCATGTGTTGAATAACCTATGATGCGGTTTTCGCCGAATAACGCTCTGACTCTTTTCGGCGGCAAATCGTCCTGCCCAAGATGCACGCCATCTGCATCAACCGCAATGGCAATGTCAAGGCGGTCATTGATGATGATTCGCACGCCCAGCCTTCGCGCTACTCGCATCGCCTCAACGGCAGCCTCATAAAACTGGCGAGGCGACGCTCGCTTTTCACGCAATTGAATCAAGGTTGCACCGCCCGCCGCAAAGCGCTCGACTTGCTCCGCGTGTGAGAGATGGCTCAGGCGCGTATCAGTGATTGGGTAGAGTTTGGGGAAAGTCATACGTCTTGGAAGTCTTGAAAGTCAGAGATTTTTAATAGTGTCTGAATATTGTGTGGTTACTGAGTAAGCCGTAAAGCAAGCAAAGAACCCGCGAAGCCGGTGACAGCATCTAGCCCAGTCCGTAAGGGCTGGGACACAGCAAGGAAAGCTTTTTCTAGCCCGCGTATGCGGGCGATAGATTTTCATCAATTGATCTATCGCCCGCATACGCTGGCTAAGAAAATCGAATCCAATTCATACCCCGCGCTGCCGCACGGGGCTAAATGCTTACGCCCGCATACGCCGGCTAAGAGAGCAACACACCACTCACCCACCACCAGAATTTTTACCTTCCAAGACTATTTCATCGTCGCAGCTTCGTGTTGTTTGGAACGTTGACCACGAGATTTATCGTCGAAAAAGCGATCCATGAATTTTGTCGAGAAAGTGCCTGCGATAAAATCAGGGTCGGCGAGTATCTTTTTATGGAGTGAAACGGTGGTCTCTACGCCTTCCACAATCATTGCTTCCAGAGCGCGCTGCATACGCGCAATCGCCATCTCTCGGGTTCGATGATGGACGACCAGTTTGGCAATTAACGAATCGTAATGAGGCGGCACAAACCAACCCGGGTAGGCTGCCGTGTCAACGCGAACGCCAGGTCCGCCGGGAATGTTCAAAGCAGTAATCAAACCCGGTGATGGCGTGAAAGTTTTTGGATTTTCCGCGTTGATTCGGCATTCTATCGAATGCCCACTGAACACGATGTCTTCTTGACGAAACTCTAATTCTTCGCCTGCGGCAATCAGGATTTGTTCGCGCACTAAATCGGTGTTCGTAACCATCTCCGTCACAGGATGCTCGACCTGTATGCGCGTGTTCATTTCCATGAAGTAAAAGTTGTTGTTTTCGTCCAACAAAAATTCCATAGTTCCGGCACTGACATAGCCAATTTCGCGGCAAGCCTTGACAGCGATTTCGCCCATCTGGCGACGCATTTCAGGCGAAATCGCGGGAGACGGCGTTTCTTCAATCAACTTTTGATGACGACGTTGAATGGAGCATTCGCGTTCGCCCAGATGGACGACGTTTCCATGTTGATCGCCGAGAACTTGAATCTCTACGTGACGCGCTAGTTCGACATATTTTTCAATGTAAACCGCGGCGTTGCTGAAAGCCGCTAAGGCTTCTTGTTGTGCGGCATTAAGCGCGGGCAAGAGGTCTTCTTTGCTATGCACGATCCGCATTCCGCGACCGCCGCCGCCAGCCGACGCTTTGATGATGACGGGGTAACCGATTTTATCGGCAATCTCAATTGCTTCAGCCTCGTGTTCGATGATTCCATCAAAGCCCGGTGTGATTGGCACGCCAGCGCTTTTCATGGTTGCGCGAGCCGTCGCTTTATCGCCCATCAATCTGATGGATTCAGCCGAAGGCCCTATGAATTTAATGTTGCAAGCTTCACAGACTTCAGCAAAGTAAGCGTTTTCTGCGAGAAATCCATAGCCCGGGTGAATCGCGTCAACATTGGTTATTTCAGCGGCAGAGATGATTGCAGGAATGTTGAGATAGCTTTTCGGGGATGGCGGGGGACCCACGCAAACCGCTTCGTCTGCGAATCGAACGTGAAGCGAATGGCGGTCTGCTTCTGAGTGAATCGCCACGGTGCGAATACCCAGTTCTTTGCAAGCCCAAATGATTCGCGTTGCGATTTCGCCTCGATTGGCTATGAGAATTTTTTTAAACATAAATGATGACGCTTCAGATTTTGAAGACTCCCGATTTATAAGAGTTTCAACGCTTCTCTTACCTCTTGTTGTAAACTTCCCCTTCAAAGGTGACGAAGCTGCCTTCGGCGCAAGGAATTCACTTTGAATTGATAGTTATTACTCCTATCACTGCCATACCAGGGGTAGGTTTGAACCTCCACTGCTGCGCTGCCTTAATCACTGCCTCTCGCATAGACTCAGGTCCTGATAGAAATATCGCACACGCAACTTTACCTGTAGGCGCAATGATCAATTGAATGATAGCCGCGCTGCCTGAACTCTTGCCGCCCTGCGAATAGCTTGGCTCAACTGACTTGATTGTCGCTACGCGCAGTTCTTGCTCACTTCGGCGAACAAGTCTTATTTCAGGTGGGCCCTTAGGAGGTTCTACTTTCACTATTCGTGGCTGCATACCTGGTGGCGGGGGCGGAGGCGGCGGCGGAGGTACCCGTTGAGACCTTCCCCAGATTTTGCCATCTTTGAATTCGACTCCCAGGACTTCTACAGAAGGCTCTCCCATGAGGATCGCCGTATATTTGTCGGTAAGAACCCGCGTCGCGACCCCGTTGGGCTGAATTGTGACCGGATTGCGGCTGCTTGACGTGAGGCTGACGTCAGCAATCGGGCGGTTCGTCTTGTTCTTTAGCGTGACGGTGTTTCTTATTATTAAATACCTATTGTCCCTATTATGAGGTTCAACCGGAGGAGGTACTTTGCCAGCCACTGTGACAGGCGGTCCTCCAGGTTTGTTGCTCTCGAAGAGCCAATCAATTTTCAGCCCTTTTATTCGAGCAGAAGTGATAGTCACAGGGCAATCAGGCTTATTCTTGATGTGGTAATCAATCTCAGGCGCTTTTTCGAGGGCCTCCATTAGTTCAGGCGCTTCTTGGGCAGTCAGGTCGAACAATTTGCTTATCGCGAGCCCCACCCAGTCCTCATCAGTCATTTCGGAATCCGGGACTGGCACTGTAACAGGTTGATTGGCTTTGCTGGACGGCATTGTTACTTTTTGCCTGCTCTTAGCCTTAGATTGAGCCAGAACGCTTTCACCAATGGGTGCCATCAAGGCAAGTAAAAAGAAGGTTACAGCGGTAGCGATTGATGCACCCAGCGGATGGTAAAACTGCCGAACTCTGGTATTCACGTTCATTTCAAAATCTCCTTTCAATCAGGCTCTATTTCCGCTTCTGACAAGCGCCTCAGAAATATATGAAAAAAAGTCTTTGCGATGAAACGATCACAAATATCGCTCAGCTAATATATTCAGGTGATGGAGTTCGTGCCCGGCAAGCATATAAGCGAGCGCGCGCACACTGACTTCATTATCACAGGCAACGCCGCGTCTAAGCCAAGCCTCGTCACTCAGATGCCGCAAAAAAGAGAGGTTCGATTTTCGCACATACTCAAATTCGGTCGCTAAATCGCGCAAACGACAACGATCGAAATCTGCATTGGCGATGTAATCATCCTGTTCAAATCCTTCCAGCGGATTCGTGTCATTGCGGGCAAATCGTAATGCGCGATAGGCAAATATACGTTCCGTATCAGAGATGTGCCCTAAGAGTTGCTTGATACTCCATTTCTCCGGCGCATATCTATAATTGCCTTTTTCTTCTGAAAGAGTGCCAAATAAGGCAAGTGTTTTCTCTATTTGCTGCTCAAGAATTTCAATGATATTGCCATCGGCTACAAGTGAAACGTACTTTTCGTAATACGGCGCATACTCGTTGGCTTCGGGTCTTGCGATAGGTGAATTGCTCATTACGATTCCTTTCATTCAGCTTGGTAACAATGATATATAAGTTAGACTTTGAATTTGAAAAGCGGTTCGCCGTATTCAACAGCTTGTGCATTTTGCGGGTAAATTTCGATGACGATTCCATCAACATCCGATTCAATTTCATTCATCAACTTCATGGCTTCGATGATACAGAGAACTTGCCCTTTTTGAACAGGGCTCCCGACTTCTACGAAAGAAGGACTGTCTGGCGAAGCCGAACGATAAAACGTGCCGACAATGGGCGAAGTCTGAATGGTTGCGGGTTCCTCAACTTTAGCAGCTTCGGCTGGCGCGGTAGCAACAACAGCTGATGCGGCCGCTTGAACGGGTTCTTGATAAACAGGCGCAGACGATTGAATAATGACGGGCGCAGGTTGGGCGTATTGCGCGGCTCCTTCATTTGTTCTGGCGCGACAGATACGAATTCGGAATCCTTGACGCTCCAACTCAAATTCCGCGATGCCTTTTTCGCTTACCAGCTCAATCAATTCTCTGACCTCTTTTAAGTTCATTCTATGCCCTCACCGATCATCATAATTTTAATCAAGGAAGAAAAGTTTGGAGTACTGCCTTCAGGCGGAAAATTCGTCATAATCCCGATTCCGCCTGAAG
>JANMSG010001114.1:0-3862 GCA_031389065.1 Acidobacteriota bacterium
CGCTCAACAAGCCTGCCTCCATGAACAATGATGGCACACGTGGCAAAAAGCCTTTGAAGACTTTCGCGGCAGGTCAGGCTTCTGCCCAGTACCATTTCGATGTCTGGACGACGGACAACGGCTTGCCGCAAAACTCCGTAAACTCTATTCTCCAAACCCGCGATGGCTTTCTGTGGCTCACGACCAACGATGGGCTGGTGCGTTATGACGGCGTACATTTCACCATCTTCAACGCCGGCAATACGCCGGAATTGAAAAGCAGTCGTTTCTGGCAACTGTATGAAGATCAAAACGGCTTATTATGGACGATTACCGAAGATCACAAATTGATCCGCTATGCCGATGGACATTTCATCACCTGTACAACGGAAGATGGCCTGCCGCATAACCGTATCCTTCGCCTGCGCGATGATGCAGATGGCAGCGTGATGATAGAGACAGCAGCAGGATTTGTGTGGTGGAAAGATGGAAAGTTTATTACTCAAGACCCATCTCCCGATAGCGTGTACGCAAGCCTGGGCTATCCGATGCGGGGAGGGGTGATCTGGCACCTCGACCAGACGGGGCTTCACAGAGTCGAAAACGGGCGGCTAACGGCGGATGTCTGGCTGAGCGAATGGGTGCGCTCGCAGTTGAAATTCGTTTATGAAGATCACCAGGGCGAATTGTGGCTCAGTGTGTCGAAAGGCATCCTGATGCGATGGAAAGAGGGGAAATTCACCACCTATTCACAGAAAGATGGATTGCCCGAAAGACGCATTAATGTCATCTTTGAAGATCGTAAGGGAAACCTCTGGCTTGGATTAGCCGATGGCGGACTGAGCTGTTTCAAGAATGACCGCTTTACCCAATATACGACAAGGGACGGACTGGTCGGTAATAATGTTCTTACGATTTATGAAGACCGCGAGGGGATTTTATGGATTGGCACGGCATCCGGTTTGAGCCGCTTGCGCGATAACATTATCACCTCTTATTCAACCGATCACGGCCTTGCCGCAAACAATACCTATCCGATTCATCAGGACAGCGAAGGCGCCATCTGGATTGGCGCCTGGATGGGGCTGACAAAATATAAGGACGGCGTTTTTACTCCAAGCAGCGAGCGATATAAGACCAGGGATGAACTGGTGACCGCCTTGATGACCGATCGTGAAGGGAGTCTGTGGATTGGCAGCTATGGCGGCGGAGTCAAGCGCTGCAAAGATGGAAAAATTAGCGTGTATCAGGCAAAAGAGGGGCTGCCGAATAATATCGTGCGCGCCATTTGTCAGGATCGCCAGGGCGCTATGTGGTTCGGCACACAAGACGGATTGGCAAAATATCAGGACGGAGTCATCTCTGTTTACACAACCAAAGACGGGCTTTCCGCCAACGCTGTGAATGTGATCCTTGAAGACCGTCAAGGCACGCTCTGGATCGGCACGCAAGCGGGATTAAGCCGCTATCGAGACGGGCAGTTCAACGCGTATTCGCAAGAGGCAAGTTTAGCCGGTCATACGGTGCGAGCCGTTTATGAAGACCACGAGGGCGTTCTCTGGATCGGCACCTATGATAACGGCTTGGTGCGACTCAAGGATGGCAAATTCACCAATGTCAGCATAAAGGAAGGACTGTTCAACAACGGCGTCTTTCAAATCCTGGAAGACGCCAGAGAAAATTTCTGGATCAGTTGCAATCTGGGCATCTATCGGGTCAGCAAAAAAGAATTGACAGAGTATGCCGAAGGGCGGATCAAGAGCATTACTTCCATTCCTTATGGCAAGCGCGATGGCATGTTGAATTCCGAATGCAACGGCGGCGGACAGCCCGCAGGGATCAAGGCACAGGATGGCAAGTTGTGGTTTCCCACGCAGGGAGGGGTTGCGGTGGTTGACCCGGAAGCTGTGCCCATCAGCACCCAACCGCCACCGCTGATGATTGAAGAATTTCTGCTCAACAAGCAGCCTGTGGCCTTTCGCCAGCCCGTCGAGATTCCTTCAGGCATAGAGAACTTTGAAATTCACTATACAGGGTTGAGCTTCATCATGTCTGAACGGATAAAATTCAAATACAAATTGGAGGGGCTGGATACGGATTGGGTGGAGGCGGACACTCGCCGGGTGGCGTATTACTCGCACGTACCGCCTGGGAGTTATACCTTCCGTGTGATTGCAGCGAATCGAGATGGGGTCTGGAACATGGAAGGCGCAACCGCGCAGATTCGTATCATCCCGCCGTTTTGGAAGACGGGTTGGTTTCTATCCTTCGCCGTGCTGGTTTTCGGCGCTATCGTTTGGTTGAGTTTCAAGCTGCGCATCACGCAATTGGAAAGTGCGCGTCGGGCGCAGGAAGCCTTCTCGCAACAATTGATCAGTTCTCAGGAAAACGAACGCCAGAGGATCGCCGCCGAATTGCACGACAGTCTGGGACAACACCTGCTGATCATTAAAAACTCGGCGCTGATGGGTCTGGGTACGCTTCACCAACAGGATCGCGGGAAAGAGCAACTCGATGATATTTCCGCGTCCGCGTCGCAGGCCATCGAAGAGGTGCGAGAGATTTCCTACAACCTCAGGCCCTATCAGTTGGATGACCTCGGTTTGACCAAAGCCATCGAATTCATTGTCGGTAAAGTTGCCGGTTCTTCCGAGATCAGATTCGCCTCAGAGTTAGACCGCATTGACAATTTGTTTTCGCCCGAAGCCGAGATCAACATTTATCGCATCGTACAGGAAAGCCTCAACAACATTGTCAAACACTCCGGCGCAAGCCAGGCGAAAATCATTATCGAACGAAACGCCAGCAGCATTGAGCTAACGATTCAGGACAATGGGCGTGGCTTCAACCCGGAGAAGACCATCAGGACAGAGCGCAACGGCGGCGGCTTCGGGCTGAAAGGAATTTCGGAACGTGCCCGTATGCTCGGTGCCACCTATGTGATACACTCTGCTGCCGGACAAGGAACCACTGTTACCCTGAACCTAGAGGCGCAGAATGGACGACCTGAAAAATGAGATACGCATATTGATTGCCGACGATCATCCCATCTTTCGCAAAGGGCTGCGCCAGGTGATCGAAGCTGATACCAGACTGAAGGTAGTGGCTGAGGCAGATGACGGGATTACCGCGCTTGAGCAGATTCGTGAGCTGCAACCAGACATTGCTGTCCTGGATATTCATATGCCGAACATGAGCGGGTTTGAACTGACGCAGGCGGTACACGAGCAGGGAATCGAAATCGAAGTAATCTTTCTGACCATGCACAAAGCCGAAGACTTGTTCAATGCCGCGATGGATATGGGCGTGAAAGGCTACGTGCTCAAAGACAGCGCCGTCACAGACATTGTCGGCAGCATTCAGGCAGTCGCTGGCGGGCAGGCTTACATCAGTCCACAGCTTTCCAGCTTTCTGCTTAACCGTAGCGCCCGCGTCACCGCCTTGCGTCAGAATCAACCGAGTCTCGACGACCTGACACCCACCGAACAACGCGTGCTACGAATGCTTGCTGAATACAAAACCAGTAAACAGATCGCCGATGAATTGTTCATCAATTCCCGCACAGTGGACAATCATCGAGCCAACATCTGCGCCAAACTGGGATTACGCGGCAGCCACGCGCTCATGAAATTTGCCATCGAACACAAATCAGAAATCAGTAGGCAGTAGGCAGTAAGCAGTAGGCAGTAAATGCTTGCTTCAAGTTTTAGTTACTATGAATCATTGATTGCTGCTGACTCTTACTGCCTACTTTGGATGACAAAATCAAAAGCTTTGCACCAGATAAGCAGTAAGGCAAAAGAGAGAGCCAATCGCAGCCGCAAGTTTAGCTTGATTGAGCTAGCCAAAAACCTATGCTTAGCCGCTTAAAATTCCATAAAAA
>JANMSG010001127.1:0-4336 GCA_031389065.1 Acidobacteriota bacterium
GCATCAATACATTTGATTTCCTGCAAACACAACACGTCAGGCGTCGCCGCTTCCATCCATTTCAAAACGACGGGCAAGCGCGCCGCTATCGAATTCACATTCCACGTAGCTATTTTCATTATCAATCTATCTTTAAATCGCTATATGCAGATTAGTAAACCTACATCGAACGGTTCAGGAAAATTATTACAGTTCCAGTATAGAACTTTGTGATTCTCCGTTAGCTTCAATTCTCTTGTGTGCGCTCCGATTCGCAAAATACCCTGCTACGACGAAAACCGCCACGAGTAATAGAAACGACCATATATCCTGGAAAAAGAGAGCCCAAGCATCCCACCCTTCGCTAGACACTGAACCTATTCCAATCCCATCTCTGAATGTCCAAGCAATCATTGATACAAAAGCTAAGGGAAAGAACAATAAAGCACTCAAAACCGAGAGAAACAGCAGGCGTAGCGTATTCGTGTGCGCGTAAAAGAGTAAAACTAGAGGAACTAGCCAAAACAAAAGCAAAGCAATTAGTTTCACAACCTGTTCCTCCTATACGGTAATGTCCTGCTCGTTTGTCAACTATTTCGGAAAATTCGCATTCGCTTTGATCTCCGCAATCTGTTTGTTATGACGCGAATTGTGTGCGGGAACGTACAACAACCATTGATACGCATTCAAGGTTCCGAATACAGGAAACGGGTGTTCGGTCGTATGCGATTTCATATCCGCTTTGGTTTCTTTAGCAAACTTCAAACTTTTCTCGCGGCCTTCTTTGAGCAATTTCATAATCTCTGCGCGGCTCATGTTTTTGCCAATTGGTTGAATCGGTTCCGGGGCTCGCGCTTTACCGCCGCGCATGGCTACGGGTCCGTCAATCAAGCCTTCCTTTTTTGCGGTCTTGGTTTCCCAATCGGGATTGACAGGAGCAGCCAGAGCGCGTTCGACCTGTGCGAATAATAATCCTTCGCCAAGCGCGATGTGTTCGGCAGTTTGACCGACTGTCCATTTGAACGGCGCGGGTCTGAAATTCCATTGCTCGTCCGTCAAATTCGCAATCATATCCATCAACTCTTTTTGCGAATCAAGCATAGACTTGATTACTTTCGCGCGTTCTTCATCCGTCATTTTTGTATCAGCCACAGCAGCAGGCTTTGTGGCAAAGGCAACACTTGAAAGTAAGAGCATACACATCATCAAGACAGAAATTTTCTTCATCACAATCTCCTCAAACAAATCTTAATTATCGGGTTTTCTTCAAATCGAACTTTTTATTTTAGAGTTGAAGCGATATCACTAACATCTCAATTGAGAATCATACAATTTCAGCCTGACAATCCCAAACTAACAATTCGGCAGGCAAGCGATTTCGGATTCTTACTCCAGCAGGAATTTGTGATAGCGCCCCATCCAATAAGGCAAAAGAAAAAACGCCCCATCATCTTCGCCGCGCCCTTCGGCGCTACTGTCTGTGTCGAAAGGATTGCTGTTCCACTTCATCACTCGACGTTCATCAGGGGCGAGCAATCGCGTGATCTGTTTTTTATTATGTCTGTCGGATTCTTTCCCAAGTTCCACATCACGACGATGGAGATTTGTCACGCTCCACTTGATCAAATCCATAGGGATTCGATACAACGTTCGCGCCGCTGCGTCCATCGGAACCGGTTTGTCTGGCTGGCTCACGGCGGTAATGAAAATCCACAAGGGATTAGCTTCGCGGCGAATATTTTGCCACCATTGATTTAAGCCTGTACGATAAATAGCCAATAAAGACGGGCTTTTTTCGTATTGCATCAGAGGGTAAAACGAAAGCATCGCAAGTTCTTCATCAGAATAGTTCAACTCTTTTTTGCGCTGCAAATATTGTGCTACGATTTTGTGATAGCCCAGCTTGTCAATCAATTTACGATACTCATTTGCAAAACGCGCTTCGCCTGTAATGTGATAAGCGACTTTCATATGCGACAACAATTCGAGCGCATTTAGTGGACTGTCTTCAAAGCCATCTTCTGAGGCAAAATACTTGAGATCATAACGTGCCCAACGTGTAGGCTTGCCTGTCACATCTATCAAGTTGTAATGGTTTTCAATCAAGTGGTCGGCGATTCGCGCCGTGATGCCTTGAATCTTTTTCTTCAATTTGGCATCGGGCAACAAATCATAAGCAATCGCATACGCGAAAAAGTGCCCGACCAATTCATCAGAACTGGTGTCGGCTTTCCATTCCCATTCGCCATCTTTCGTAAAATACCAGAAGCCGTCCTTGTGACGCGGCTCGCTTTTGTGACGAAATGAACGCGCAGGAAACCCCTTGCGACTGGTGATTTCTTCCAGCCGCATCATGGCTTCAAGAGATTTCCGCGCCGCTTCAAAAGCATTTTGGTCTTTGGTGACCGCGTAGCGGAAACACTCGGCGGCTACATAAATCGCCGTCCACAATCCATCGTTGTCGTTCGGGTATTGATGAGAAGTTGCGGGGTTCCCTGCTTCGGCAAATTCCGAGTCGCTGACCAGATTATGCCGCTTGTGACGCTGTTGGGTTCTCTCTTCAAAGTGCGCGGCTTTTTCTGCTAAGGTCATCGAACGAAATTCTATGTGGCTGATGCCTTTTGCAGTTCGCACCCAAATCGAATTGT
This sequence comes from Acidobacteriota bacterium, assembly GCA_031389065.1. Taxonomy (GTDB): domain Bacteria; phylum Acidobacteriota; class Blastocatellia; order UBA7656; family UBA7656; genus JACQDB01. The sequence goes on from JANMSG010001127.1 coordinate 2,628, forward strand.
TTTCGCCTGCAGCAAGCGCCAAGACATCATCAGAAGGCAAGTAACGAAGTCCCGCAAAGTATTGCCAGCGGTCCCAGACGTGAGCCGCTTGCTGGTAGCGCACAAGCCCTTCGCTGCCGCCCACCCACACCGCGCCATCACGGGTTACGTCAATGGCGCGCAGCTTGCCGACCGGCAAACCTTCTTTAAATGACAGGCGAAGTTTCGTTGGCGACAGACGAATGATTGCCTCTTCTTCAACTCGCCAGATGGCTTTACCGAATTGTGCTTCGCGTTGAGATTTTTCTAACCTGGCGCGAATGGATGCAGGGATGCGGGAATCATTATCTGCATAAAAGGTGCGGAATTTTTGCGGCGTTGCCCGAAGTTGCACAGCACGCGGCGCGGCGTTGCCTGCATTAGCCAAGAGAGCGACAAGAAGGAAAAACGAGAAATAGTGCAATGTAACCCTCACGTGTAGAATTTTGGTTTAATACTCTTACTCAATAATTTCCTCCCGGTCAAATCTCAATGACAAGTGTTGTTGTGCAATGGCACTCAGGAAGACATAATTGCTTGTCAATGAGCCATCACTTGATCAACATCACAGAGGAAGTGAAAGCGGCGATTGAAAAACACGCCCTCGAATCACGTCCTTATGAATGTTGCGGGTTGCTTGCAGGCATAGGCAATTTGCTGCTTGCGGCACATCCGTTGCGCAATCAAGCCGAAACTCCTGAGAGCAAGTACTTCGCATCCCCCGAAGATATGTTTCAGGCGATGCGGCGAATGCGCGATGCCGGACATGCGATGTTGGGAATTTATCACTCGCATCCGCGCACAGCGGCTTACCCGTCGCCTACGGATGTAGAAATGGCTTTTTACCCCGAAGCGATTTACTTTATCATTTCACTGGAGCCGCGCATTCAGTTGCGAGCCTTCAAAATCAACAATTCAATTATCGAAGAAGTGATTTTTCGTGTGCTGGAAGAAGCGTCGCAAGAATCAGATTAATTCGCAGCTTTACAACAGGCAGAGTTTCCGCAGAGAAAAATAACTTGGCGAGTTTGAAAAATTATGAGCAGCAATAATCAAATTAAAATAACCGCTTTATTATTCGGGCAGGCTCGTGAAACTACAGGCGCAGAAAATATTGAGCTACACATTGAAGAAGGAGCAACAGTTGAAAGCGCCTTTAATGCTTTGAAATCGCTGCACCCGAAACTCGCTGCAATGGAGCGCAGTTTGATGTTTGCGATCAATGAAGAATACGCCACACGCGATCAGACCTTATCAAACAATGACCGTCTGGCAATCCTGCCGCCTGTGAGCGGCGGCGAAAACCCAGGCGAAGACATTTTGGAAATCACCCGCGAACCTATAGACATCACAGGACTGCGGGCGCGATTGCTCGAAGGCGATTCCGGCGCGGCTGTCATCTTTGACGGCGTGGTGCGCGACAACACCAAAGGTCGGCGCACGTTGTACCTGGAATACGAAGGCTACACGGAGATGGCTTTGAAAACTATGGCGCAGATCAGCCGCGAAGTTCACGAGAAATGGGCGATCAATCGCTTTGGCGTCATTCACCGTTTAGGTCGCATCGAAATAACCGAATCGAGCGTCGTCATAATTGTAACTTCAGCGCATCGTCGTATCGCTTTTGAAGCTTGTCATTATGCGATTGACCGCTTGAAAAAAATCGTGCCGATTTGGAAGAAAGAATTTTT
>JANMSG010001171.1:0-2268 GCA_031389065.1 Acidobacteriota bacterium
TGGTGCACAATCCGGTAAACCGCCGAGTCAATGCGCGAGTGGATAAATCAACCTTCATCGGGACGGCATCAATCCAGGAACCGCCGGGAAGGAATCTGTGCACGATACAGGATCGTGACATCAGAGACAATACCTGTAACTGTCAGTAAAACTGAACGATAGATAGAAAAGAGTTATTCTAAATATATTTAGAGGCTGGTCGCTTACTACGACCAGCCTATTTTTTGCACTTGGGGGCGATGATAAAAGCCGTTTCGATTTGCCAAAGGCAACCAGGAGGATTTCGATTCCCTTGGTTGCCTTTTGTTTGTGGCGCAAACCGACAAGGTGTGCGTCAACGCTTTGCTAGAAGCGCAGGCGTGATGCTTTTAAGGCAAAGGCGAAGTGTGTTGGAGGTACCATTCGACAATTTCATCAACGCCCCATTTATCAGCTTCAACCGCTAAAACCATCGAGATGGTTTCGGGAACACTGATGTGCACTCTGATGCCATTGCGATAAAGAAATGAATCTACAAGAATCGTCGCTGTGCGTTTATTGCCACCAACCCAAGGCAGTGAACAGTGAATAGTGAATAACGAATAGTGAATAGTGGAAAACAAGGTACGACGAATTCCCTATTATTCACTATTCACTATTCACTGTTCACTGCCGTAAAGGTGTCCTGATATTTGTCAAATAGACGCTCGAACTCGGCTTTCATTTCGACGGTGGGGGCGGGCAGAATTTCAGTCTTCAACTCGCCTTCTGTCGGGTAGAGAACGGCTATCGAACCGGTTTCGACTTTGAGAAGCGCAGCCATATCAGGCGGGATTTCCATAATCCAGCCGATGTCGTTTTTTTTCGGAATGATTACTTGAGACATAATTGCTGACCTCTTGAATTGCTTGCCAACGCCTAATCATACCTTCGTCGCGAAGATGGCGGCAAATGGTAAATTCGGCAGTCAGCATAACGGATTGATTTTCGGTAGTGTCCTAAAGCTGAGGTGTTTTGTGAGAACCCGCGAAGCGGGTGACAGCATACAGCCCAGTGCGTCAGCGCTGGGTATTTGAGTTGTTGTTAATCTCTAGCCCGTGAAACGGGCGATAGATTTTGCAATCCCTTCGTCTATCACCTGCTTCGCGGGCTAGCAACCTTGCCGGACATCTTTCCACGGGCTGACACCCGTGGCTTTATGCTTACGCCCGCGAAGCGTTCTACCAAACAGCGCCATACGATTAGGACACTAACTATGATTTGCATTTGCCCCTTGTCCGTCGTAAGATTCTGCCTGTTCGTCAAGCAGCAAAGAGTTTTCATTTTCCATCTTAATTTTAATATGAACAAGGTAGTTGATGTGCAGCTTGCGGTTGCATATTCAAGGGTAAGCCAATGTCCCCGCATGTATAGATTATTTGTTCAAAAGCCCCTTCATTATTGATACGGACAACAATCCCCGGCGTTTGTATCAAGCTTGTTATAACGGATGGCAAACCTGGCAACTTTCTTACAATCGCCAGGGACGGGTTGTTCGTTACCCGTTGGCACATGAACGAGCAACAAGAATTGCATCTTTTTCGCACTGCTCTCCCGTTGGATCAGTGCGTAATGAATCTTTCAAAGACGAGCAGTCGTAAGAATTTGGTTTGAGCCAATCAGATTAAGCCGAACGGTCCAAGTTTTCACCCAAGGAGAGTCATGAAGCGTCTATTTTCTACCTCATCATTTCGCAATCCGGTATTTTTCATCCTCGTTATTATCATCTTTACTATGTTTACCATGATGCTTGCTTCCGGGCTGCGCGTTTCGTCCGGCACCGTGATTCCATCAAGCACGGTCACTGCTGCGACGACAGAATCGGTCGAACCGACGAGGGCAGAACCGGCAGCAAATCCGCCTTCTTTGACAAATTCCTTGGCGGCAACTTCAGCGGCGGCATACTTTGCGCCGATCATCACGGCGACTAAGAGTCATATGCCTGCCGGTAACTCCAGCCCCGGCGCGACCTTGACCTACTCCATAGTCATCTCCAACACAGGCCCTGATCCGGCAACCGGCGTTAACTTCACCGATACGATTGACCCGAATACGACCTTTGTGCCGGGTACTGTGATCGTTTCGCCTATCGCCGTCAACGACACCTACAACACCATTGGCAATGTCAACATTGATGTGCCAGCCGCGCAAGGTTTGTTTGCCAACGACTTTGACCCCAATATTGGCTCAACGGGTGCTCTGGTGGTTGTCGCTCCTGTACCGACGATGACCACCGGCGGCGGTACGCTT
>JANMSG010000003.1:0-2509 GCA_031389065.1 Acidobacteriota bacterium
CAGGTAACTGAGGCAGTAAGCAGTAAGCTGTAGGCAGTAGGCAGTTTTATAGAGGAGGAAGTCATGAGCAGGTTCCATACAATGCAAAGAATTTCAAAAATACGGCTATTTTTCCTGTCATTAATTTTGGCTTGTGCTGTGCCGATGACCGTCTATCTGAACGCCAATCATTCCATAGGCGCAACGGCAGTTGTTGAAGATCCGCCGATTTTTGGTGAGATTTGGGCAAAAACAGAGTTGTACTTCGGTACCTCCAGACCAGACGGAACAATCGTAACCGACGACAAGTTCAAGCGTTTTCTCGACCAGAACGTCACACAGCGTTTTCCTGATGGCTTGACTTTGCTGAGCGGACAAGGGCAATTCAAAAACTCAAATGGCATGATTATTCAAGAAAAAACGAAGGTCTTAATTTTGCTATACCCATTAGATGATACAGACGCCAGCAATCGCATCGAAGCCATACGCGCAGCTTACAAACAAATGTTTCAGCAAGAATCCGTGCTGCGCGTTGATAGTCGAGCGGGCGTCTCTTTTTAAGCAGTTAGGCAAATATCTCGTAGTCCCACTTTCAGTAGGACTACGAGATATTTATTCTTCATCAGGCTTTACCCCACTATTTTGTAAAACCGATTTGCGTGACTTCAAAAGTATAGATGACAGCTTTGCTCATACGCCCTGCGCCAAGGTTTTGAATGGTTACCTGAACTTCCCCGGGTTTAATTGATGCCGGCAGTCGTACAACATTCCTACCGTTTGCGGTTACAGAAAAGTCACTGAACTTCAATATGAACTTTTGACCGCCTTGTTCAAATTGGACGCGCAGGAAGTTTGGATTCGGGTCTAAGCCGGTTGCCTGAATCGCGACATAGCGGGCCTCAGGGTCATATTCCTTAAAATCATATCCTGCCTTTAAAGCCTGCTCGCGCAGCGCCTTCAAGAGAGCGATATCTTGCTTACTAGCTTCTGTAATATTCTCAACTGTGGGCGGCAGAACTTCATTGATAATGTCAATAAGCACGCCTGCGCTCATTCCCGCTTGCTCTCCGCGAGCCGGATTATAGACTTTTACGGTGACTTTTCCAGTAAGCTCTTTTCCAACCCGGACAAGCAACATTGCGGGAGCCGAAAACCCCTGGCTCTTGAAGTGTAAGGCAGAGTTACTGTCGGGTTTCAGTTCGATTCGAGAGCTGTCCTGCTCCAATATGACAAGCGTCTTTGACGGGTCAGGGCCGAGCCTTTGTGCGTCATTGATTGAGATATAGAAAGCCTGACCGATGCCTATGGTTGAGCGGTCAAGACCTGTGATAAGCGGAGCCACATCAGCAGGGTTATCAGTTCCGGAAGCCGCATCCGTAACCACGGCGTTTATAGAACCGGCATCGCTCGTCTGTCCGTTGGCGCGTAATCTCACCTCTAGCTGAACGGCACCGGCGAGGAGTCCTTCAGGCGCTTTGACGGTGACGTCATAACGTGGCGGAGCGAACGCCACACTTCCAGCCCTCTGTTCGACTCCCTCGTGTCGGGTAACTTTCGCCGTAGTCTCGAAACTGGAAGTGCCTTGCCGGAAAGTCACCAGAACCGCAGAGTCGGGGGTTTCAGGATCAATCAGCGGCTTGATGTCCAACTCCGTTTCACGTCCGCGCTCGAAGGTCAGATTAGGCAATCTGCTTTTCTCAATGTTCGGCGCATTTGGCATCATATGAGGCGAAGAGGTAACGGTTTTAATAGAGACAATAATTTTTGGTGTCAGGGGACGACTTACGACATGGAAGTTGAATTCATCACTCTGTCGCCCGCGATACGTAACGATAACGCTGGCCACACCCTCCACAAGCTTTTGCGGTATAGTAAATAAGACGATGTGAAAATTTTTCATCCCGTCAATTTGCTCTATGCTATCGACAGCCTTCGATCTTGATTCATCCGAAGGTGGAGCTTTTGCAATCATCTTTGCAGGTATCATAAATGAAGAGGCAGAGCGCACTTTGGCTTGGTGTGTAACTCCGTTTTGCCTGACCATTACTTCAAATTTATCAGCCGGAATGGGCATTATCTGATCATCGACGCCTTCCAGTTTCAACTCCATCATCTGCCCAAAAGCGGCGCGGGTTTCGGTCAGCGCGTGGTTTATTTTAATCTCGCTTTTCTGAGCATTCGCGACACTGCCTGCCAGCGTCAGCAAGAATGTAATCGCCATAACCTTTGTGCATAATCTCATCTGCTCACCTCCAAATTGAAACACCGATCCGCGAAAGAAATAGCAGCAGCGGAAAGAATCTTTGGTAGTCGAAAAAGCATAGACGCAAACTCCCACTCACTCAGTGCTGTCTGCTTCCAGCATTCAAATCAAAATCACCACTTCATAAACTTCGCAATGGTTTTCAAAGCGTCAGGGTCGTCAGGAAACATTACAGGAGTATCTGTGGTGCGAACCGTTTTGTCGCCTACTCGCTTGACTTTGGCTTTCACAGGACAGCCGCACATACTGTAGATGAAGGTCACTTCC
>JANMSG010000011.1:0-2364 GCA_031389065.1 Acidobacteriota bacterium
CACTGCCTCATGTCAACCATCCGGTTGGCGGCATGATCTTCCCCGAAATACATATTAAACAACAGCCACGGCTGGAACGTTTCGATATGGATTTCGACATCCCTGAACACTTCTTACCGGAGTTCCCGCCAGCTATGTTTCTGACGACGCGCCCGGACCTTGGCGATGTCTCGAAGGGACAACTCGTCACTGTCAATAACTTCTACGAACTGTTCAATGGCATTCTGAATCCGAAACAACTCGATGGGCTGCGGCTGCTGGTGACGCAGTTCCCGCAACAGCAGTTCAATGCGACCGCCGACCGCAAGACGGAGAGGCCGGACGGGATGCAGGGCGTAACCTGCTTTGACTGCCACGTCAACGGGCATACGTTGGGCGCGGCACATCTGGCCGGAGACATACGCCCTCAGGAGAACCGCCGCCGCATCGAAACGCCCAGTTTGCGCGGCGTCAACATTCAAAGGTTGTTCGGGTCGCAACGCGCGCTGAAAACCGTTGAAGACTTCACAGAGTTTGAGCAACGCGCCGCATACTTTGACGGCGACCCCGTCCTCGCCAGCAAAAAGGGCTTAAACATTCTCGACCGCGGGCACCAGGTACACAACATGTCTGAGGTTCAAGAGCTTCTGGATTTCCCGCCTGCACCAAAGCTCAACGTCTATGGCCGCCTGGATCGCAAGAAGGCGACCCCCGAAGAAATTCGCGGCGAAGAGTTGTTCTTCGGTAAGGCAAACTGCGCCACCTGTCACACTCCACCTTTTTATACGGACGGATTGATGCACGACTTGATGGTCGAGCGTTTCTATAAACCGCGCATGGAAGGCGGCATGATGATCACCAAACAAGGGCCGATCAAAACTTTTCCTTTGCGGGGCATAAAAGAATCGCCGCCATATCTGCATGACGGGCGATTGCTGACCCTCGAAGACACGGTGGAATTTTTCAACTTTGTGTTGGAACTAAACCTGACAGCACAGGAGAAGGGCGAGTTAGTAGCTTTCCTACGGGCTTTATAATCCGGCTGGAAAGGATCGTTGGCTACGCAGAAAGGGCTGCTTTGCTGAAGCAGCCCTTCAAAAATCCGATTCCAACTTGATTGACCCTCCAACACTTCCATTCATAGAAGCCTGGTCATTGCCGATAGTTACATTCAGGATAAAACCTCTATACTATTCATACCTATGAAAGCCGTTGTTCTCCATAAAACCGGTGGCATTGACGTATTGAAGATTTCGGAAGTGCCGCAGCCAGAGGTAGGACCAGACGATTGCCTGATCAAAATAAAGTATGCCGCAGTAAATTATGCGGATATTCTCTCACGCCAGGGAATCTATAATTGGCAAGCCAAGAGACCCTATATTCTTGGGCTGGAGAGTAGCGGTACGGTAGAAAAAATTGGCAACAAAGTTACAAAATTTAAGCCGGGAGATAAAGTAGTCATTGGCTCTAAGGCAGGAAATTACGCCGAATATATCAGTAAAAATCAAAATGATATACTGTCAGCCCCGGATGGCTTTACCTTTGAGCAGCTTGCCTGTTTGTGTGGAAATTGGCTCACTGCCTGGGCGGCATTCGTTGAAATGGCGCGCGTACGAGAGCAAGAAATCGCCTTAATCCAATCGGGAGCCGGCGGCGTCGGTACGGCGGCAATTCAACTGGCAATCGCGCATCATATGAAAGTATATGCGACCGCAAGTTCGGTCGAAAAAAGAGACTATATACATTCCTTAGGCGCCAGAGCCTTAGAATACAAAAATTTTGACGAAGTCTTACGCAACGAAAACCTGCCGGATGTTATTCTGGAAATGGTCGGCGGCGAGGTTCACCGCAGGAGTTTAACCGTATTGGCTCCTTTAGGCAGAATGGTTTCGATAGGGGCGTCGGGTATTAAAATCAATAAACTAAACCCGTTTGCCTGGTATAGAGCCTGGAGAGATTTTCCGAAGATTTCCAGAGGCGAGTTGAATTCTCAAGCATACATGACGTTGCATATAGGGTTTCTTCTTGAAGACCATCGAGACACAATTGAACCCATGTGGAGTAACATGATCAGTTTTATGCAGAAAAATAATTTGAGACCAATCGTGCAAAAAAACTGCGTCTATCCGATGTCGCAAGTCGGGCTGGTGCATAAACTGATTGATGAGAGGAAAAATATCGGCCGCTTACTTTTAGATCCCAGTCGGTAAGAGTCAAGACGTTGTTGCAAATCAACGAAGCGAACCTCAGCAACTCCACCTATATTGACCATCAGCTTGCCGTCTTTCAACAAGGCGCTTCCTTGCCTCTCTTTTGCTACAGCTTTTGGAGTAGTGTCCTAAAGTTGTGGTGTTATGTGAGAAGCGCGCGAAGCGGGTGAAAGCA
>JANMSG010000018.1:0-6316 GCA_031389065.1 Acidobacteriota bacterium
AATGAGAAGAGGAGAAACAACTGATGAAAATTTTGAGAATGACGACAACTTTGGTTTTAACATTTGCCTTAAGCCTGTCAATTTTAGCGCAACGAAAACAGGGAGAGATTCAAGTTCATAGCGACATTCAAGAGACTCGTAAAATTGACAAAGAGAAATCTGCGGCAAACCCCACCACTCAATATCTCATCGCCGAGCAAGAGATCACCAATATCAAGCTCGACCGTCGTCCTGAAAGCGTGACCTTCGCATTCAAAACGACAATCTCGACTACGCCGATTGTAGAAGTAAGCAAGCGAGCGCCGAATCAAAGATTAGAATTCAGAGCGGGCGACATCGTAGCGGTTTCGTTTCCTGCTTTGGGCGGTAAACTGAAAGAGCATAAAGTGACGTTGAAAAATTTGAAGATGAGTACAGATTATTACTACGTTATCACGGCTGCCGACAGAGACGGTAAGCTGATAAAAAAGACCGGAAAATTCACCACGCCAATCAGATTCGCAGAACCCGAAGGCATCCCCGCGAACGGCTACTAGTCAGAATATATAAGAAAAAGAGAATACCCGATGAAGGAGAAAATTATGATGAATAAGAAATGTAACAACTCAATAGAAATTCTGATACAGAAAACCATTTTGGCAATAACCATTTTGTTGCTTGTGAGCGTAACAGGCTTGGCGCAATCAACGAGCCGCAACAACCCAACGCCTGTAAGGGAATCGGATATTCGAGGCGAGTTCAATCAGAAAGACCCTGAATATTTTTATTCGTTTATCGCCGAACCGGGAGAGATGACGTTTACTCTCGATGTGAAGGCGAAGAATTACGGCGGCGCGATTTATTGCACATTGTTTGACGTCAACGGCAGGCAGATAGACGCTTTCGAGCAAGTCGTGAGCAAAGGGCAGAGCGAAAAATTGATTAAACGTGTGCTTTTCGTGAAGCGTAAGAAAGTTGTGATGCGCATCTTTAGCGGCAACGGCGAAGGCTACTATCATTTGTTTATCGAAAATAATTTAGCGCAAGAGGCTGAAAAGATTGAAAGCGAAAACGAAGTTGAACGCTCGACGAGTCGCAACAATCCAGCGCCTTTGTTGAGCGACAAATTGACCGACGAGTTTCATCAAGACGACCCTGAATATTTTTATACGTTCGTTGCCGAGCGCGGTACTTTGATATTGAATCTGGATTTGAAAGCGAAAAATTACGGGGGTGCGCTCTACGTCACCTTGTTTGACACGCAAGGGAGAAATCTTGCCGACTTCCACAAGGTTGTCAGCAAAGGGCAGACCGAAAAAATCGTCAAGAACGTCTTCATTGCCAAGCGTCAAAAAGTCGTGATGCGAATTTTCAGTGGCAACGGCGAAGGCTACTACAACTTGCAAATCAACGGTCTCGTGGCGACCGATGATGAATCACAAACGCCGTCAACAAAAAAATCAGATGATGATTTGCCTCCTCAAAAGAAACAGTTGCCGAAAAAAGGAGTCAAGCCGTAATCGCCTGGCGATTCAAAATTACCAGGCAAATTGTAAGGAGCGATGAGGTAAGATAATTCTAACCTCATCGCTCCTGGTTTTGATATTGCTCATTGCTCTATTTCGGCTCGATGATCTCTATGCGTTCAATGGTATCGCCGCGAGCCAGGCGATTGACGATTTCCATTCCTTCGATGACTTGCCCGAAGACTGTGTAGCCGCCGTCAAGATGAGGCTGCGGCGAATGGGTGATGAAGAATTGACTGCCACCTGTATCTTTGCCCGAAAGCGCCAGGCAAGATGATTCGATAGGATCTCTGTTTCCCAGGTTCAAAACCTTAACTCGCCAAATCACTGCAATCATGACAGAATTCCTACCCTTACCAATCACGACACCATGAAACGATTCAAGCTGAATCAATGGCCGTTATTCTGTAAGGCTACAGGGAACGTATTTTTATGCAGACGGATGAGTTCACCAGAAGTCGTTGCGCGGCTCGGGCCGTTTGCCTGCTCATCCTGTTTATGCTCGCCACCAGCCTAGCTCAAGCCGAGCAATTGCCAGTCAAGACCTACACAACTGCCGACGGCCTTGCGCAGAACGCTGTCAACCGGATTGTGCGCGATTCGCGCGGCTTCCTGTGGTTTTGCACGGAAGAGGGGTTTTCGCGGTATGACGGTTACACCTTCACCACTTATGGCGTCGAACAGGGATTGCCCAGCGGTCGAGTCATGGACCTGCTGGAGACGCGCGAGGGCGAATACTGGGTGGCGAGTGCTGGCGGCTTGTGCCGCTTCAATCCGCTCGGAAAACCACAAGCACTCGTCACCAGCCGATCACCGATCACCGATCACCAGCCATCGGCCAATCCGATGTTCGTCCTCTACCACCCGAATGATCACTCAAGGACAAGGAGCGTGAACGTGCTCTTGGAGGATCGCACAGGCGCCATCTGGTGTGGGGCCGGACATGGACTCTACCGGCTCGAACAGGCGGACAGGGAATGGACGCTTCACGCCGTCGAGATTGGGCTTCCGCGAGAGGTTGACAACGATATGATTGTGCATGCCCTGGCAGAGGATCGTCAGGGTGCCTTGTGGATCGGTGCCGGGAGTGGGCTTTACCGGCGCTGGCCCGATGGCCGTACGGAGCGGTACACCACCGAGATTGGTTTGCCGTCCAACGAGGTCCGGGCGCTGCTTGTGGATGCCAACGGGCAATTATGGGTCGGGACACGCGAAGGGTTAACCCAAATCGCGCTGGAACCGGGCTCCCCTCAACCTCGGGTCATCCGCGTATACACAGCGAAAACCGGACTTCCCGATTCGCATACGAGATCGCTCTTTCAATCGTCCACGGGGCAGTTGTGGATCGGCTTGAGTCAGGCGCTCGTCGAGTTCATTCCTCAGTCCAGCCGGGATGGCTCACAAATTCGCTACGATGCGAGCAAACTGGGCCTGCCCAAGTTGTTTGTGCAGACGCTGGCGGAAGACCGCGACGGCAATCTATGGATTGGCACGGACAACGGCGCGCTCAAGCTGGCGCGAAACGGATTTACCACCTACACGGAAGCCGATGGCCTCGGCGCGTCTCGCATCTCCGCGCTCTTTGAAAGCCGCGCCGGAGAGCTCGGCGTCATGACGCTCTTCTGGAGCGGAACGCCCATCAGTTGGTTTGACGGAAAGCGATTCAGGGCGATTCGCCCCCAGCTACCCCGAAGCCTCAACATCCTCGGCTGGGGCTGGAATCAGCTTACACTTCAGGATCAAGCCGGAGAATGGTGGCTCCCCACCGGCCAGGGCTTGGTCCGCTATCCGAAAGTCAACCACGTCGGCAGGCTCGCCACCACGCCGCCGAAAGCGGTTTTTACGACCAAAGACGGATTGGTGGTTTCAAACGACGTCATCCGATTGTACGAGGACTCGCGCGGCGATATTTGGATTGCGACCTTCACCGAAGCCCGAGGCGGGATCACGCGATGGGAACGAGCCACAGGGACCTTTCACCACTACGGGGAAGCCGATGGCCTGCCACAGAGAACGCCGGTCCCTTATGCATTCACGGAAGATCGCGCGGGGAATCTCTGGATTGGATTTGTTGACACCGATGCCCTTGCTCGCTTCAGCGATGGCCACTTCACGTTATTCACCTCCGAGCAAGGCCTCCCGGCGGGCTCGATTTATGATCTCTATCTTGATCAGGCAGGCCGATTGTGGATCGCCTCCATGCGGGGCGGCTTGGCTCGCCTGGACGACACAAGCGCCGAGCAACCTCGATTCATCACCTACACAACCGCTCAGGGACTCTCCAGCAATAGTATCAATTGCATTACCGAAGACGGGTACGGGCGACTGTACGTCGGAACGGCACGCGGACTGGACCGGCTCGACCCGGCGAGCGGTCGCGTCAAACCCTTTACTGCCGCCGACGGCTTGATTTCGGGCGAAGTGTTGGTGTCGTTTCGTGACCGAAAAGGGGATCTGTGGTTCGGCGGGAAAGGCGGCTTGTCACGCCTGAGCCCGCAACCCGATGCGCCGTCCTTGCCGCCGCCGATTCTGATTACCAGCCTGCAGATTGCCGGGCAGACGCAACCGATTTCGGCGCTGGGCGAAGTCGAGATTGCGCCGCTCGAGCTTGGCGCGGATAAGAATCAACTTCAGATTGATTTCGTGGCGCTTGGGTTCAGCTCGGGCGAAGGGCTGCGCTACCAGTATAAGCTCGAAGGCGCAACCGGCGAGTGGAGTCATCTCACCGACGGGCGCACAGTCAATTTTTCCAACCTCGCGCCGGGCGCCTACCGCTTTCTGGTTCGGGCGATTAATGCCGATGGCGTAGTCAGCGAAACGCCGGCGAGCCTTTCGTTCACAATCTTGCCGCCGGTCTGGCAGCGCTGGTGGTTCATGTCAATTACTGCGGCGCTCCTCGGACTCATTGCTTACGCGTTGTATCGCTATCGGGTAACGCGATTGCTCGAACTCGAACGTGTACGAACGCGCATTGCGGCGGATTTGCACGACGACATAGGCTCGAATTTGTCACAGATCGTGATCTGGGGTGAAGTGGCTCGCCGACAGCCGCGCCGCCAGGAGGGGACTCGATCTGCTGCTGAGACCAATGAAGATTCGCCCGAACCGCTCGCGCGCATCGCCGCCACTGCGCACGAGACGGCGGCGGCGATGAGCGACATTGTCTGGGCGATCAACCCGCGGCACGACTATCTCAGCGATTTGATCTCGCGTATGCGCCGCTTCGCCGGAGATGCTTTCGACGCCCGCGACATCACCTGGCAGTTTCAAGCGCCGCGGATGAACCTGAGCCTGAGCGCTGAGACGCGCCGCGAGATCTTTCTCATCTTCAAAGAGGCAGTCAACAACATCGTCCGTCATGCCCGCTGCTCACAAGTTGATATGAGATTATCGATTGAAGGTCATTGGCTGCGGTTGCAGGTGCGCGACGACGGCTGCGGCTTTGATCCCGCTCGCGAGGCCGAGGGCAACGGCCTGGAAAGTATGCGCGAGCGCGCACGGCGGCTTGGTGGCGTGGTGGAGATTGAATCGCTGCCGGGCAACGGCACGTTGATGACGCTGGAGATACCACTCGACAAACCCCGACGGGGGTTGCGCTGGTGGCGGTAACTAGCTCCACAGCTAGTGACAGCCGTGATTGCCCAATGCAGAATGTGGTATGGCGTACCTTACAGATATCATTTCACAAACGGTTGCCCGGAGGGCCCGATGACTGACATAGCCGAACCCATTGCGCGCGCGCTGCCCGCGATCATCAAAACCGCGATCATCGAAGATCGCCGCGACCTGCGCGAAGGCTTGACGATTCTCATCAACGGCACGCCTGGCTACCAGTGTGTCGGGAGCTTTCGTTCGATGGAAGAAGCCTTGCCACGGATCGGCCACCACCTGCCCGATGTGGCGCTGGTCGATATCGGGCTGCCGGGCATCTCAGGCATCGAAGGGATACGCCAGTTGCGCGAGCTGTTTCCCGGCCTCGCGTTGTTGGTGCTTTCGGTCTACGACGATGATGAGAAAGTCTTCGAGGCACTGTGCGCGGGGGCCTGCGGCTATTTGCTTAAACACACGGCGCCGGCGCGGCTGCTGGAAGCTTTGAAGGAAGCGATCAACGGCGGCGCGCCGATGTCGCCCGAAGTCGCGCGCCGCGTGCTCGCCATCTTCCGCGAGATTCGCCCCCCGGAACGCGCCGATTACCAACTCACCGCGCATGAGAAGCGCTTGCTCAAGCTCTTGGTCGAAGGCCATAACTTCAAAGCCATCGCCCCGCAACTCGGCGTCACGGTTCACACCGTCGCCTTCCACATGCAGCGCATTTACACTAAGCTCCAGGTTCATTCCAAGTCGGAAGCGGTTGCCAAAGCCATGCGCCATCGGCTGGTCTGAAGCCCTTTCACCATACCAACGAATCCGCTTTCATCTTCGCTCTCGCGCCCGCCCTCGCCTACGAATTTCTAGCGGTAGAGCTAGTGACATCAACCGGCACACGCGATACATTAGCCCATGCCCGAGCAGTTCTGACACTGATGCGGGCGCAACCGACCAGATACTGAAAGGGACCAAAAATTATGTTGACAACCATTATGTTGAGGACCATGAAGCTATTTTCGCTGCTTGCGATACTCGTCCTGTTGGTGAGCGCGGCTTGGGCGCAAGAGCCTATGAAACAAAACAAGAAGCAGACAATTGCCCCCTCGGCGGCAGGCAATCCCGTGGTCGGCAGCGGCACCACGGGGCAAATCCCCAAATGGCTCGGCGCCGATGGTGCCAACACCTTCACCATCGGCAATTCCAATATCTTTGAAGACAAATTC
>JANMSG010000023.1:0-1534 GCA_031389065.1 Acidobacteriota bacterium
TCAGCGTTGAGAAAGAGCCAACCGGGGTCATCTGTTTCTGCATATAAGGCCGACGGGGTTTCATGTTGAAGCTTAACAACCAAAAAGAGAGCAGAGGCCTTTTTTCTGGAGGCAGCTACTGGCATTCCTTAATTCGGCAAACAGCAGACCACGATAACAGGGAGAAAATTTTGAAAACGCTAAAGCGTTCCAACTTTTTATTATTTTTTCATCAAAACATGGAGTCAATAATAATGGGCGCAAATTTTTCAACAAGAAAACCATTTATCCGGATGAGATGGGCAACATTGGGCGTGTTGTCCTTGCTGCTCGGTGGTTGTGTAACTGCAGGCGTTGCAAATGAGTCCGGTGTCGCCCCCGTTGCTGTTGACCCATCACAACGCGGACCTGTTTCTGGCGTTGGCATCGAGGGGCAGGACGTCATCGCAATGACCGACCAAATGATTCGAGATATGTTGGCCAATCAGAGATTGGCTGCGGCACCTAAGGCGCCAAGAGTCATTATTGATGCGGAATTCTTCGCTAACGAATCAACACAACCAATCAATAAAAGCCTGATCGTCAACAGGATGCGCACAGGTCTGAATCGCGCCTCCAATGGAAAAATCCAGTTCGTAGGCAACCAGTATTCTGGCGCCGTAGCGCAGGCAAGAGAATTGAAAAGAAAAGGGGTCACAGACATTGGCACCACGGGTCTGACCAAAGCTCAACTGGGTGCAGATTATCGACTTGGCGGAACAATTGCGTCGCTGGATTCACGTAATTCCAAGACAGGCATGATTCAGCGTTACTACCAAATCAACTTTGAAATGTTTGATTTGGAAACAAGCGAAATCGTTTGGAGCGGCTTGTATGAATTTGCCCGTGCTGGTGCTGATGATGTGATCTACCGCTAATTTGTTTCACCAAATAACTTGTATGAGGGATTAATAATGAACAAAAAAGTCACCACTGTCCTGCTAGTTTCTATGTTCTTAGCTACTGGAGTTTCCTTTGCCAATGACTCTGAGGAAGCTCTGTCTCAGTTTTTGGTAAACAAACCCGAAAAACTCAAGCCTTTCTACCAAGTCCTTTACCTCGAAGGTGAACGTAATGCAGTTCTCAATTTCAATATGCTGGGATTAGCCGCAATGGAAATTGGTGAGTATCAGGCTGCGGAAAGAGCTTTCGACGAATCTATCAAGCGTATCGATTCCATTTATGCGAACGATGAAAATGCCCAAAAAGCCAAATCTATTTGGAACGAAGAAAAACTCAAAGACTGGAAAGGCGAACCGTATGAAAGGACTATGACTTACTTTTACCGCGGCCTCCTATACATACGTACGGGTGACTACGACAACGCAGCCGCATCTTTTCGGGCTGCGGATTATCAGGATACCCAGGCGGAGCAAGAGTCTTTTCAGGGTGACTTTGGCTTGATGCCGTACATGGCTGCCTGGTCACAAAACTGTCGTGGCA
This sequence comes from Acidobacteriota bacterium, assembly GCA_031389065.1. GTDB lineage: Bacteria > Acidobacteriota > Blastocatellia > UBA7656 > UBA7656 > JACQDB01. The sequence goes on from JANMSG010000023.1 coordinate 1,462, forward strand.
ATAAAGTTCAGGCAAAAGACCTGCTAAAACAAGCAATCGACAAAGACACCACCTTTGCCTCAACGTTCTCATA
>JANMSG010000045.1:0-2097 GCA_031389065.1 Acidobacteriota bacterium
TCAGCATATTCGGAGGTCGCAAGGTAGCCATTTCACCGAGGTCATTTTCCCTATTTGAAGATTCTGATGAAAAGGAACAGCGCGCGTCTGTCGCATCAAATGTCGTAGACTTCCAGCGTTATAAATCGTTCAGATCGCGACGCGACTAAAACCACACGTACCGCTGGTCTTCCATTTCGTTTGCGCTTCCTCTTGGTGTAGGTCTGCCTGCCCTCTCTTGAATTGCCAATCGCAAAGTAACAGAGAAAATGTTCGCCACCTCTCACCTGTATTCAGCAGCAGTGTTCTTCAGCATTCCCAGAACCATCTCACTCCTCAATCAATTTTGATAACCTGGCGATCATTTCTGAATGTGGCGTGATCATTATTGAATCGGCTCATTCTGAAGATATAGCGACACGGTTATGCCTGTCCGTTTTTCGGCAATATCACCTCACAACAAATGCATGGCACACGCCTTGTTTAGAGTCGTAGTCGTCAGCTTATTTCTTTGCGACTGGAGATGGGTTTCGATGATGAATAAGACTAGCGTTACAACATCGGTAAAAAATCTTGCGAAACGAGTGGTAGACAAGGCAGCGAGCCGCGCCGTGTGGGTGTTGCTCATATCAATCGTCTTCACCCTTGTAGCGCCATGCACGGCACAAGCACAACATCAACAAGGCGGGCAGTCTGTGAGAGACGCGATAGAGGGCGCAGTCAAAACCATTTATGATGATTGGCGACTGCCCATTTCCGCTCTTGGAATCGTCATAGCCATCGCGCTCTATATGTGGTCTGACCCTCGCGGCAGAACCTGGTCAATCAGAATAGTGGTTGCCGTAGTGCTGTTTACGCTCGCCCCTTACATACTCAATATGCTTAGCGACTGGGCCGGTGGAAGCGGGGCTTTCAATTTCGGTCACTGAAGAAACGAATGTGCACAACAATGGAGGGATGTATGGACGATCCTGTCATTTACTACAATGTTCACCGCAATCTCGCTGAGACGGTTTATCTCATAAGGTTCTACTTCATCCGTTTGACAGAGTTCGACATCTTGTTGACGACTGCCGCCGGGCTATTCACCTGGATATTTGTTGACAGCCTGGGAATAACTCAAGAGCGTGTGTGGATATTCACTCTCGACCCTTTCAGCTACTTCGCGTCAGCAATCATAACTGCTCTTGTTTTAAGTCTCGCGCATCGCTTTCGCCCGGAGGGTGGAACAGAACAGATTGCCAGAGGTTACGCGGGGAACACGCTCCTTGCTCCCCGTACACGATCCGGGGACCGATTATGGCGAACTTCGCAGCGAAGCTGTCTCGAACCGAACGAACGACACAAATCAAGTGTAAGCAAAAGGAGTGGTAGGTGATGGATGGAGCGACAATACTTGTTGGCGCCGCAGTGACAGCAGGCATTCTGTGGAAAACGGGACTCGCTGAAACGGCTACTGAGAAAATCAGTCGTTTAATTGGTCGGACGAACTCCTGGATAGCGGATGAAGAAGGCGCCTGGGCTGACCTTCCAAGTCGGCTCGCCTACAGGGATTTCTTCGGTGATGTCATAGAGACACGCGATGGATGGATGTGGGCAGGCCTCGAACTAAAGCCGCTTGCAAGCGAAGCCTTCGACGGTTTCGATTGGAACGCGGCTGGTAACCGGCTCAATCGAATCTTCGCCGTCCTGCCTGATCAAACCTGGGTGCAGATCATCATGCGTCAGGACAATTCATCACACGAGGCAGAGCAGGTCTTCGGTCGCGTCGCTTCTGCCTGCGAAAACACGGTTCTTCGTCAAGTGATTGAAGCTCGCGCCCGGCACGTCCATCGTGAAGCGCTCGCAGGGCGCCTCGTTCGGCGCAAGCTGTTCGCTTTCATCGGAAGGCAGATGAAACCTGCGGTGCAGCGCCTGCCTCTCAGGGCAATTTTTACGAGTGACCCCTTCATTGATCTTGAGCGAGCTGATTTCCTCAAGCTGCGCGAGGAAGTACTCCGCCTGCGCAACGCATTCACCGCCGCTTACGTCGCCGCCGGGGGATCGGTTCGTCCCATACCCGCTCGCGTTGCCTTCAAGCTTGCGCTGAAATAGCACGCTGGCTTTGCCAAAGTCATG
>JANMSG010000050.1:0-3077 GCA_031389065.1 Acidobacteriota bacterium
CAAACAGTAAAAGACTACTGTGAGACGGATTGGTGAATGGTTTGCGAGTTACGAGACTGCGAAAGTTCAATGGCATCGTGTTCTCCCTGTGGGTGTTGCGAATCAAGGCTCAGGGGCTTGGAACAGAGGCGATAACTCGGCATCCTACAGAGGTCGGCTTCGAGGAGTTGCGTCAGATGTACGCCAGGAAAATTGTTTATCGGGTAGTGGCTCTCTCCTTCTTGATCCCTTAACTTACATTGACAGAAAGTTTAATTTATAGAGGGCTTACTTATCTTCAGGCTAAGAGCAAAACGATCTGAGCGACACCTCAAGCCTCAAATATTGCAAAAAACGACTTTGAATTACCTGATTCGTCCATCTGAATCGCTTGTCATCATAGCTTCTATGGATAAGAAGTCAAGGGAAAACTCTTTCACGGCATCAACAACGCTGTCATTGAGAAAATCCTTCTTTTGATTCTGGATTTGACAAATAATTTAGCTTTCGAAGTCCTGTGATAAGAAATCGACAATCCAGTTGACGGATTCTTAACAATTCAGTTTTAACAGTTAAACATTGCTTTGCCACACAGAATGAACCGATGACTTGCACAACCTTCGTCTGTTTTATGATGTCTGAAAGAAAGCTGTCATTCCTGCGGGGGCGATAAAATATCCTTTTGCCTTTTGCCATGTGCCTTTTAGAATTGGAGTATGAAATTAACCATACTCGGTTCAGGAACGGTTGTGCCAAACGGCGAAAGAAATTCATCTGGCTACTTCGTTGAAGCAGGAAAGGCACGCGTCATGATGGATTGCGGCGCGGGAACGGTTCACGCGCTGGCGCGATATGGCGTTGATTGGGAACGCATGACGCATCTTTTCATCAGCCATTTTCATGTTGACCACATAGGCGAGCTTGCCTCTTTGTTCTTTGCTTTCCGGCATGGAATGAAGACGATGCGTGCGGAGCCTTTGACTCTAATTGCGCCGTGCGGCATTGATCGCGTGATTTATCATTTGAAAGAGGCCTTTGGAGAGAGAATTTTCACACCGAAATTTCCTTTCAACCTGTTGATGGTTGAGCCAGGAGAAAGCGTGCAACTGGATAATGAATGCGTTTTGTCGGTTGCCAAGACTGTGCATACGGATGAGAGCCTTGCTGTGCGGATTCAACAAGGCGAGCGTTCGATTGGCTATACGGGGGATACGGACTATAGCGAAGCCCTGGCGCAGTTTTTTCAAGGAGTGAGTTTATTGATTTCTGAATGCTCTTTTCAGGAACGCAAGGAAGGCGTTCGCCATCTTTCAATAAAAGACGTTGCGCAGTTGGCAACCCAAGCAAAGGTTGAAAGCTTGGTCGCCACCCATTTTTATTTTGAGGTTGATGAAGCAAATTTGAAAAAAGAATTACAAAGTACCTACACGGGGAAGGTATTCATAGGAAAAGACGGGATGAGTTTCGAGGTATGATTTGAAGATGCGATTCAAGCTTTCCTGCGGTCCCTGTTACTGACAAAAAATAACACGCGATTCTTTACCTCTGACATGAAATGGCAATTTGTTCTAACGGTTTTTGTTAAAAACTCTGTAAAATTCTTCTGGTTGTGAAGCTGGAATCAGCGCATATCGTTTACTTACAAGCATTTCACAAGAAAAGTCTGCGGCAGAAAATATGTGGCACAAGCTTTGCCAATGTGATGTCGTCACCGCAATGCTTTGAGCCGTTAGGTGATAACTTGGCGGCAATGATGATAACCAAATATTTAAGGAGAAAATTAAAAATGAAGAATGAAAAAGGCTTTTCGCTAATTGAGTTGCTGATTGTCGTCGCGATTATTGGTATTATCGCCGCTATCGCAATCCCTAACCTGCTCGCGTCCAGACGTGCGGCTAATGAGTCCTCGGCTATCGGTTCGGTTCGTACGGTGGGCACATCAATGGCTACCTACCAGTCAACCACTGGCGCGGGCCGTGACTTTGCCCTATCAGGTCCTGCACTAGTCACTGATGGATTAATAGATAATGTATTGGGTGCTGCATCTCCTGCTTTGAAGAGTGGATATGCTTTCACCATAACGGGCGCCGCTGCGACTGCTGCTTTACCCTCACAATTTTTTATCCAAGCGAATCCCCAGTCCACTGGTGTATTCGGTACAGGTAACCGAGCGTTTTATTCGAATGAAACCTTTGTGGTGTACGGACAACCCGGAGCCGGTCCCATTGCAGATGCAGCCGGTCGTGTTCCTGCAGCGCCTGCTGTTCCGATTCAGTAACCCTGAAGCTATTGATTCGCGCATTGATTACCAAGATCAAAAAGCGCACAAACGGGGAAGTCTTTCAGAGACTTCCCCGTTTGTGTTATAGTCACCTCATCAGTTCAAAATTAAGCGGAACCGTTACGCGCAAGCTGCGTTGGATTTCGTAAGAAAGCACCGATACATTCCCTCAACAGGGAAAGTGATTTTTAGAACTGAGGAGATGAGTATGAAACGTAAAAAGCAGAGAGGTTTTTCGCTGATTGAGTTGTTAATCGTGGTGGCCATCATCGGCATTATTGCAGCAATCGCTATCCCGAATTTACTGAAATCCCAGCAGGCAGCCCGCGAAATGGCGGCGATGAGAGAAATACAAGCCTTAGGAACCGCGCAACTTCAATATTCAGTGACCAAGGGGCGCGGAAAATTTGCCAGTCTGGCAGTATTAGGCAGCGAATCTTTGGTTGATTCCAATATGGCTACAGGCAACAAAGGCGGATACATATTCACATCTGAGCCGATCACTGTAGGTACTGTGTCAATGTATGACTCCACAGCAAAGCCTAGCGCAGTGGGCGCTTTTGGAGTCGGTAACAAGTCTTTTTATTCAAACGAGACAAATGTGGTTTATGACGCAGATGGCGGGGAACCTCCAACAGCGACGCCACAAGACCGCGTGCCTAAAAATGGCCAGCCGCTTCAATAGTTCTTATTAAGAATGGAAAACTCGCAAATTGGCTTTGCGAGTTTTCCATCTTCCAGTTTATCCCCCAAGACTTTACTTGCCCTCATAAAATGCTTGGTTATAAACAACACAAGCAAGTATTCTTCTATCTAC
>JANMSG010000053.1:0-2429 GCA_031389065.1 Acidobacteriota bacterium
GGATAAATGACTTCGTTCGGGTCAAGCGGCGGCGCTTGTTCATCGCGCAAATCGGCGGTCACTAATACGTTTGCACCTTTGTCGTGACACTCGCCGCACTTGGTAAATTTGCTGTCTTTGATGCGGTAGTTCGAGGCGCGAAATTCCGTTGCCCGATGACAGCTGATGCAGAGACGGTGATAGATTTCTCTGGCGTTCAAATCTATCCCGTCGGCGTCGTCTGGATTGATGGCGTTGGCTTCGTTTTTGTGACAGTCCGAGCAGCTTTGAAATTGTTTGAGATCGGTAACTTCCGTAACCGTGTGATGACAACTGATACAAGCGACATTGGGACGCCCTTTGTGTTTGAAAGAAGCATCGGGATTGAGTAAGGCTTCGTGTTTTTTGTGGTCGAATAAAACCAGCCCGCGCCGACCGCCTGTATCAAGCGGCATAGAGATTTGAGTTTTTTGTTGAGCCGTTTCAGGCGAGGCAAGCGAACGCCCGGGTAACAGCCCCACGACGAGCAATGCCACTGCATATAAAACAACGAAAATGAGCTTCAGCTTCATTCAGTCTCCTCATGGCTTGCCAATAATCCCACGAAAAAAAGCTGAGTCGAAAAAGATGGTTATGCTTATCAAACCTAGTGAATTCGGAGCGTAGAGTTTCACTGATTACCGCTTCACTAAAATCAATTAATCAGTGGCGCATTTTGGTAATGCTGGTTATGAGTGCTGCGATGACGAATCCATTTCCGTCACAGGCGATATATAACTACAAAATGGCTGATTCAATCAAGGGGAAAAAAAAATCCAACATTAATTTTTTGATAAGCCGTCAGAGCAAACGCCTGATGAGTAGTCGGCAGGAGAGGACTTTACGGCATCCTCAAACGAGAAACTCTAAATGGTAAACAGCCATTGGGGTTTCGCCATCAACCTGGATTTGTCAATGGCTTGCCATTAATCCCCAGAGCTTTCATGCGACGGTATAGATGCGAGCGGTCATAGCCCATGGCTTCGGCTGTGCGGGTAATATTGCCATCAAATTCGGCGAGCTTTCGCAAAATATAATTGCGCTCAAAGGCATCGCGCCCTTCTTTGTAGGAAGCGAATGTAAATCGCGTAGGTATCGAATCATCCGACGAATTGAGCGCTGGTAAGTCTGTGGCTTTGATGCGCGGCTTCGTGGTCATGATGACAACCCGCTCAACGATGTTTCTCAGTTCGCGCACGTTTCCGGGCCATTGATACGAGGCCAGCAAATCCATCGTGTCGGCTTCAAAAAATTTCGGCGGACGCTTGTAATTGGCGGAATATTTTTGATTGAAGTGCGCCACCAAAAGCGGCACGTCTTCGATGCGCTCGCGCAAAGGCGGCACTTCAAAAGGAATCACATTGAGGCGATAAAAGAGATCCGAGCGAAAGGTGCCGCGCTCTATCTCTTCATCCAAACGTTTGTTGGTAGCCGCCAGGATTCGCACATCAACTTTGATGGGGCTGTTGGAACCGACAGCCTCAAAGCGTTGTTCTTCCAACACGCGCAAGACTTTCGCTTGCACCTTTAAACTCATATCGCCGACTTCATCCAGAAACAGCGTGCCGCCATCGGCTTGTTCAAACTTGCCGCGTTTGGCTTGCGTAGCGCCCGTAAAAGCGCCTTTCGTGTGACCGAACAATTCCGATTCGATTAATTCTTCAGGGATAGCGGCGCAGTTGAGTTCAACGAAAGGATGCGCGGCGCGTTGCGATTGCCGATGCAGGGCGCGCGAGGCCAATTCTTTGCCGGTGCCGGATTCGCCATAAATTAACACCCGCCCGTTGGTCGGCGCTGCCAGTTGAATCTGTTGACGCAGGGCGCGCATCGAAACGCTTGCGCCGACCATCGCATAGTCATCGTCGAGTTGTTCGCGCAGTCTCTGATTGTCTTCTTCGAGTTCTCTTTGACGAAGTGCATTGTTGACGGCGACCACTGTGCGCTCGATTTGCAGGGGTTTTTCGATGAAATCCAGTGCCCCCAATCGGGTCGCCCGCACAGCCGTTTCGATATTGCCGTGTCCGCTGATCATCAGCACGGCGGTTTCCGGATACGCGGCTTTCAATTTTTCGAGCGTTTCAATGCCATCCATACCCGGCAGCCAAATGTCCAACAGCACACAACTGAAGATGCGCCGCTCAAAGGCGGCAAGACAGGCTTCGCCCGAATCGGCGGTCTCGACGGAAAAGCCTTCGTCTTCGAGTACGCCTGCAAGCGTGCGACGTATCCCTGCTTCATCATCAACAATGAGTATCGAATTAGGCATTGTAGGTTTGAGGACTGAGGACTGAGGACTGAGGACTGAGTGCCTCTTGAAACGATGAAGTAGGAATGATAAATAAGGAGTTCAACTGTGAATTCATGATTCAGCGTTCCGACTTCATATTTTTAAAACACTCAGTCCTCAGTCC
>JANMSG010000054.1:0-2073 GCA_031389065.1 Acidobacteriota bacterium
TGCTGATTCCTGGATGAGGATTGTGTTGTTATCAGATAGCTATTCATGGCTATTAAAGCTAAAACTAATAATCCAATCAAACTCAATACGACTAATTTAATTTTCATAGCATTTCCCTTTTTCTTAGCTATTATGATGTGATAAGAAACTTAATCTTTTGTGAGGTATTGCACGAGGTAAAACTCAAAGACAAGCCTAACTCTAAAACCATCAGCCTCTATAGTCAAAGAAAAATATTGTTAAGATATTCTTGCGGTAAACTGAATAGAACGAAAGCCACAAGCACTGATTTCCAATCGAAAATTTGAATTATAAAAATTGAAAGCCGCAAGTCAAAAGGTTTATGACCTGCGGCTTTCTTATCTTCAGAAACTTTACGGGGTTTGATATTTTATTTTTCTAAAACCTGGTACTGTCCCTCTGCAACAATCAAAACCATCGCGCCGCCAATCGAGTACGGTCTATCGTGAACGCTGCCGGGCATTGCGCAATGGTAATCTCCGGCTCTGAGATCTTTGCCATCTACTTGAAAATCGCCTTCCACAATCGTGCATTCTTCCATGCCCGGATGACGATGCAAGGGCGTTTTCGCTCCTGGCATGAACTTGACCATATAAGTCGTCGTTCCGTTTTCAACATTTTGAAATAAAGTTTTAGCAAATATCCCTTCGTGTACTTTTTGCCACACCCCTTCGTCTTTGCGAATGGTTAATAGCGATGCGGAAGCGGTTTCTTGAATCGTTGCATTTGCGCTTGGCTCTTCCTGCGCTTCTGCGGCTTGCGCTTTCGGTTCTGCATCCATTACGGCGCAGAGTTTACCCCAAACATCAGCAGACGGCGCTGCCGCGCTTGCGCCAAACGCCAGAAGACTGGTGACCGAATCAAATTCTTCAAACTCCGCTTTGCTTGCTTTGTCCAAAGCGGTAAGGTCTGCTTCAAAGGCACGAACTTCATTTAAGGTCACAGTGCCCAGAGCGTTGAGTGCGGCTCTTAATTCAACTTCTTCATTCATCTTTTGCTTCATAACGAACTCTCCATAACCGGCCTGAGAACCTCCCGTAATTTTATCATCCCGAGTCTTGTTCTAGTCTTAATTGTACCCAGCGGCTGTCCTAATCGCGCAGCAATTTCCGTTTGCGTGAATCCTGAGTAGTAAGACAGCTCTATCACTTCTCTTTGCTCAGGCGGCAAACCATCCAGTGCTGCTTTTACGATATCACGCATCTCCGACATCGCCGTAGCTGTCTCGGGATTCGAGCTACGCGTTTGCTCTGCCGTGGTCGCTTCGTTCAACTCGTCTTGCTGCAAGTTGTGACGTTCAGACCTTAATCTATCAATCGCTCGGCTGCGCGCAATCGTGGTAATCCAACCCAGTGGCGCGCCACGCGAACTGTCATATCGCTCGGCTTGTCGCCACACCTGTGCGTAGACATCTAAGAGCACTTCTTCAGCCAGTCCGCGGTCGCCTATGATACGTAAGATTAAACCGAAAACCAGTCGGTTCGTTCCGTTATAGAGCAGACTCATGGCTTGTTGATCGCCGGTAGCAATTCTGGCAATCATCGCCGCCCAGTCCTGATCTCGTTCAGCGGGTTCCACGGCTTCTTGAGTTAAGGGGATATTCTTGACCATATTAAGGCCGTTTCGATATCTACGAATCTTTTTTTGATTCGGATTTATCAAACAGAAAACTAAATATTAAAACTTACCTCGACTACGATTTCGCATCATACAACGAAGTTTCGTATATGCAAAAGCGAGAATGGTACCCTGTAAGGTAAAATGTTTCGCAATAAAATAGAATTGGCTATTTGCCGCGTCGCAACTTCATAGCCTTCAGCGTGTTTTTCATCAGCATGGCAATCGTCAGCGGCCCGACTCCGCCCGGCACAGGCGTAAAATAACTCGCCGTTTCCATAGCCTCACGCGGATGTACGTCGCCAACCAGCGTGTAGCCGTTTTTCTCAAACGCCGCCACTCGTTTGGGATTGTCGCCGAATAATCGTTCGAGTTCTTCAGCGTCTGTCACTTTGTTCATGCCTACATCAACGACAGCCGCGCCGGGCTTGATGA
>JANMSG010000105.1:0-2947 GCA_031389065.1 Acidobacteriota bacterium
TAATAGCTACTAAAGATGAACCTCTTGCTGCCTACTGCCTACTGCCTACTGCTTACTATTTCCTTCTACGATTGATCATCTTTTTCGCGGATGTTGAATTCAAGTTTCCAGCGGTGCTCTCCGTCACGCGAGACGCACCACAATTCAAGCGTGCCGATTTCAGTGACACGGCTTTCGAGCCTTGCAGGCATAACGGAATCTTCCTGACCTTCAATATGTAAGGTTACTTCGAGCGGAGTCAGTTCTTGAACCTCGTCGCCCCAGTCCTCTATGAGTGTGCCAATCTGATCCTGCTTGCGCACTGTCGAACTCAGAAAACGAAATTCAGCGGGTTCACCAACAACAAGCCCGAATTCGCGGTCAGGAATCTTCGCCTCCGTGCCTTCTTCCATTCCGAAGGGGACGACACAAAGCGCTTTTAAGGGAGCTTCCATTCCAGGCACGGCAGGCATGGCGCTTTCGATGCCTATGTAATAGGCACGCGGCGCACCGCTGCGTATGCGCACACCGCGCCCGCGCCGGGCTTTCCCGTAATAGACTGCACCCCGCGCTACGGCGTGATCCATATCAGGCGCGGCCAGCACCTGCACAGCGTCAAAGCCTTCTGCTGACAGCCACACATTCAGTACCTTAACCAGCCGCTCGCGAAGGATGTCCGCCTTCATTACACCACCATTAAACAGGATGTGCGTCGGGCAGGCTAATCCACTGGGACCCTTGCGAATGATCTCTTCCTCTTGCCCGGTTTGAGTTTGCCGTGAAAGGAAACGCGCCAGATGTTTCGTGATCGCCGGGTCGGCGGCGTAAGGGAGCCCTAGCTCCTGAAATCCTACGCGACGCTGCCGCGTTGGCATCTCATCACTTAAAGATTTCGGAAAGAATCCGTCTATGAGAACCTGTATCAGATCATCACGTGTAAGCTCTGTCTTGATGGTTCCGCCGACAAGTTTTGTGCCTTTGCCCAGCAAAGTGATGGGCTCCTTCTGGCTCTTCGGATTGGCGAAGAGCTTTTCTTTAGCAAGTCGGCATTGATGCCATAACCTATGGAGTTGCCAGGTGTCTATGCGATGGCCGTCGTCTTCCAGCCGTTTCTGTAACAGGCGAGCGAGCGCCAGATCCATGTTGTCGCCGCCAAGCAGTATATGATCGCCTACGGCGACGCGCTTGAGCGTCAGTTCCCCGTTTTCTTCCGAGACCGTAATCAAGCTGAAATCGGTCGTACCACCCCCCACATCGGCAACTAAAATGAGATCGCCAACCTTGACTTGCTTGCGCCACTGCTCACCTTGCGCTTCGAGCCAGGCGTAAAAAGCCGCCTGCGGTTCTTCGAGCAGGGTTACGTTTTTCAGCCCGGCTTGCTCGGCGGTGCGCAAAGTCAACTCGCGCGCCTCTTCGTCAAACGAAGCCGGAATGGTCAGGAAAATTTCCTGCTCGGCGAGCGCCAAGTCCGGTTTCCTTTTTGCAACCTGACTGTCCCAGGCGTTGCGCAAATGTTCGAGGTATCGCGCCGAGGCCTCGACCGGCGAGACTTTCTGCACTTCTTCAGGCGAACCCCACGGCAGGATCGGCGCGCTCCGGTTGACGCCTCCATAAGAGAGCCAGGATTTGGTCGAAGCGATCATACGCATAGGGTTTTCGGAGCCGCGTTTGCGCGCCAATTCACCAACTACAAACTGTATTTTGCGATCCCAAGGCAGTGCCAAACTTCCTTCAGGGAAATCCATTTCTCCGGGTAGGTATAGAAACGAAGGGAGTAAAGATTGTTCCGCCAATTCCCCGGAATTGATGAGTTGCGGAATCGCTTGTATCTCAATGCGCCCGTTTTCTTCATCTACGGAGGCATCTAGAAAAGACAAAACCGAGTTGGTGGTGCCGAGGTCTATGCCGATAATGAATCGAGTGTCCAAAATTCTCTCCTTAATAAAACTAACTGCCGGGTGAAACTTTCAAGGTTCAACAATGAATCGTGACTATATACCGAGCACACCAAGATCCGTGTATCGCTTGGCGTGGTGTCAGAACCGGGAGCGGTAGCGACCGGGTTTGTGCCCCGCACCCGGTCGCTACGGCTCCCGGTTCTGACTTCGCACATCGGCATCTTGATGTGTCGTACATATAGAACATTGAACGACTTATAGAATTTCAACCTCGGCAGGAGCAATCACCGAGCGACCGTCTCCTACGGGTAAAGGCGGCAGATTTACTTGACTGACTCGCCACCCGCGATGTCTCAAGATGCCGCTCAAAGGCAGATTGCCCACTACATTTCCAATCAATTTAATCGCGGCTGGATCAATCGGGTCTTGCACAGTTACGGACTGACCTTCTTCAGACGCGATAATGGGCTCCAGTTTCACATAGCGCTCGATGGTCTGCTTACAACTCTGGTGCAAGTCGCGCACAGCCGCGCCGATTTGCGCGTCCGAGTAAGGCGCAATATCTTCGGCGAAGAAGTCAATCAGCCGCCCGTCCCTTTGTAGAATGGCTAACATCTGAACCGCGCGGTCTGCGGAATCTTCAAGTTTCACAGCTTGAGGCGATGGAGGTAAAGTAGGCACTATAGGCGGCGCTTCCGGCTTTGCGGCTTGAGTTAAATCTTGCGCCACATCGCGAGGGATTTCGCCACTCGACAGAATTTTAAAAAATGACCGAAACGCATAAGAGATTCGTTTACCAAATCCAATCATAAACGCACCTGAAACGATAGCCTTTCTACAGATAAAAATGAGCCATTAAAGTGAACCTTTTATGGTACAGATCAGCAGCGATTTTGACAATCCACCGTAGTTGGTGTGTAGAGCGTTGGCAGATGGAAACCAAGTTGCGCTGGGTCAGAGATGTGACCTTTGCAAAAGATCTGTCGCAGGTAAGAAAGGGAAATATTGCAGACGCGATGGCAGCTTTGAGGAACAGATAGGAATCCTAAGTGTAGCGTAGACTGTCGAGT
>JANMSG010000125.1:0-5139 GCA_031389065.1 Acidobacteriota bacterium
GTCTTCACATAATCGCGCTGCCGAATACTATTTTTATGTGTCCAGCCTTTGTATGATTTTAATTTACTTTTTCCTTTTGACAGCCTGTGCATCGAAGGGAAGTCTAACGCGTTTTTTCGGCAGAACTCATGAAGATTAAAGATTGTAATGTCTTTACCATTTGGGTCAATAAAGCCTTTCCAAATACGAGCTTGTATATCTCCCGTTGAGCCAGCGACAGGCGATATATTGAATCCGATTTTTCTCTTTGTACAATCGGTAAAGTCAATCCATTTTTGTTCAATGGTCAGTAAATTCGGCACTGCGACACGTTCCAAAACTGAAAATTCAAAACTACTCTCTCCATAATTATTCCAAGCCTCCTGCAAATACAGGTTACGGTGTTTATTACCACGCAAACTCCTCTGATGCTGAGACCAGCGATTTTTAATATTCACTGTACTGCCGATGTAAATTTTGCCTGTTGGAATGCAGCGAATCTGATATACGCCCGATAATTGAGGCGGTATTTTTTTTAGCAAATGATTGCCTGACGGCTGCTGCAAGTGCGGACTGCGATTATTACTATTTCTGTGTGTGAGTGTGTATTCGGGCATTATATCCTCGTCTGCAATATTTTCAGAGACGAAAACTATAATGCGGGAACAGTGAATAGTGAATAGTGAATAGTGAAAAAGTAGATGTCAGATGCCAGATGCTAGATGTCAGAAACAGAACTCTAACATCTGACATCCAATATCTAACATCTTATTTCCATGATTTACTATTCACTGCCTCATGGGTTTACGCGAGCCGTGAAATCTGTCTTGACGCTACGCCCTTCGACATCGGTTCCGGTTCCAGAGCACGTGATGCGCCCTTGAAAATCCGCCTCGTCACGACCTCGCATCTCTACACTGACAGTAAAATTCAAGGAACCCGATGAGCCTAATCTCTGGTTAAAAGGCACAACTTCCGTATTCGTTCTGCCGCTTGATGAACGAGTCAATAAATTCAAGCGCTCCCAACGAATAACCCGCCCTTCTTGCTGCTGCATCTGGAAGGTTAAATCGTAGCGAACGCCCGCCTCCGTCCTGTATGAACGAACGCGCACCAGATTCATATTGACAGAGCTATTGGCGCGTGGCGGCGGAAGTTCATCATTTTCTACCTGGCGATTCGTCACAATTTGTGGTCTCGGTGAACGGCTTGGTTGGGGTTGTGGTGTTGGCGCTTGAGTAATTGTTGTAGGCTGACGATGGGCTTGTGGTGTTCGTACAGAGCGATTGACAGGCTCTGACGGCATTTCAACCCGCTCAGATTTTTCTTCGGATTTCGAGTTCGTGACAGGCTGTTGTTGCGATTCTTTTGAAGGTTTGGCATTGGGAATAAAGACTTCGACGCCGGGTTTTTCAGCCTCTCTATTTTTCTCTCTCTGTTTGTTCGCTTGATTTTCAGAGTCTCCATTTTGAGAATCAGAGGCTGTTCCGTCATCAACATATTCTTGCGCGGCTTGAGGGGTTTCAATGATGAGCGCGGCTTGTTCGACGTTGGCAAGGTGATGTTGATTGGCAGCGACTACCCCTTGTTTGCGATTAGATTTCGCCAAGACAAAAAAAGCGACGATGCAAATGAAAAAGGCTATGCTGAGTACTTGAACATACCGACGTTTTTCATAAAGCCTTGATAGTAAAGCAAAACCTTTCTTTTCCTCGAAGATTTTATTAAGCGTTACACCGTCAAATTCACAAAAAGAAAAATCGTCGCTGAAATCCACATTGCATTTTGGACAGTTTCTCATTCGCTCCCCCTCATCCCCATCTGCATTGATTGTGAGTTAAAGTTCTTTGAAATTAAATGAACTTCTGCTTTCTGGATGCGTTTGCCTTCCTCGAAAGTTGCCCAGGAAGTCTCTAATTCTTAGTCCTTCGCTAGTAAGCCAATGGGATTTTTCAGTAACTTTATTCAATGACCTTAAATGAGACTAATAACCAGGGACCAGGGACTATGGACTAACGATGCTGATTCGTTGCGAACAGGCGGATTTCTCGGTTATTCTTTACAACGATGCGAATACATTTAAATCTATCCAGACAACCTTATACTAATCGCAGGCTATTTTGGATTTGCTTACTGGCGATTTTGATTGCCGGGCTGAGTTTTGCCTTCTGGACGATGAATGAGAAAACCCAAGTGGCGTCGGTTCGTCAGGATTTGAAGAACCAGATTGACCAGAAACAAAAGAGCATCCAGCATCTGAAAGAGAAAGCGGAAAAGAACCACGTCGTTGTGACGCAAACGGTTTTAACGGACGAGCAAAAATTTCAGCTTGCTTCGGCACGTCTACTGATCGCGCAGAAGAGTTTTTCCTGGAACGGTTTGTTGAGTGATATTGAAAAATACGTGCCGAAACGGGTGCGAATCTTGAGCATTAAAATTGTCGAGAGCGCGAAGTCGAATGACTCCGGCACCGTTTTAATCGAAATAGTGGCAGCTGGTGAAGCTCCAGCCCAGATGACTGAAATGATGTCAAACATCGAAAACTCATCAGGCAAATTTGCGCTTGATCAAGCAGAGCAACAACAGGTGGCGGAAGATGGCACAGTGCCTTTCAATCTGAAATTAATATATAAACCGACTAGAGGAGGCGAATAATGGTTACTCAAGTTAAAGAGCAAACCGTGAAAGCAAAGAAATTTTCGACCTCCTCCTCGAAGCCCTTCGGTCTGAGCTATCCTGAATTGATTTCTGCGGTTGTTGTCGTGCTTTTTATTGTCTTCGTTTTGACCTACTACTTTACCACTCTCGGTCCCTTGCAATCAGAAGTGCGCGATTTACAAAAACAGGTTGATGGGTTGAAGAAGACCGAAGCCGACATGATCAATAACAGTCAAAAACTGGTTGAGCAACAATCAGATATGGGCAGTGCGGCTTTGGAGTCGCTTGAGGAATTCAAAAGTTCAAGGTTAAAACCTCTGAGGGTTGGTCGTATCACACTTATCAACGAGATCAATGGTCTTGCCAAGAAACATGCAGTTCAATTGACCAGTGGCATTGATATGAATCTGGACACTGCGGACACAAAAATCGAGGATGATAAAAAAGACGACAAGAAAGCGAGTAGCAGGTCATTCTTGAGCGTTTTTCCGAATGTGAAGGCTCGTTTTACGGTCGCCGGAGATTATGCGAAATTGCGCGCTTTCATCAGCGAACTTGAATCGAACAAGCAATTCCTCACCATTGATTCATTGAACCTGACAGCGCTTCGAGAGGGTGGAGGCGAAGGCAGCCGAAAAAAAACTGCGGTCTCTGGCATAGGCTTAGCCATTGACCTGACGGCGTTCTTTTATCCGCAACAAACAGAAATGCAATAGGCTTCAAAAGATATGTAAAAAGGCAAAATGGAGAGCCCATCGTAGCAATAAGTTTACCTTTATTGAGCAATCCAAAAACTTTTTCTTCGTTCTTGGGTTTAAAAAAATGCCGGTTGGCAATTCTTGATCTCGACGAGAACCGGCAAATAAGTGTCAAAGAAGCAAAATGGCAAAAAAGAATCCAGAAAAAATAAAGTATATCGCTTTGGCAGGACTGGCAGCGGTCTTGTTATTTACGCTGGTTTACCAGTTATTTTTTAGTAGTCCGCCGCCCAGACAAACACTTCAATCAGGCAAAAGCCCAGCGACTCCTACTGCCAGAGGCGGCGTGACGATTCAAAGCCCTGGAAACGCTGATAGCGCAGCGCTGCGACAAACCAAATCGGGAAAAGGTAACGATCAAGAAATGCTACAGCTTATGCTCGACGATATGAGCCCTTTGAAACCATGGAGTATGGTCAAAGGCGGCAGCGCGGTCGTTAGTCCACGCGGAAACATCTTCGATTATTATATTCCGCCGGTTGTTATACCACCACCACCAATACCAATACCACCGCCGCCCATCGCTTTGCAGGGAGTCACGCCACAGAATGCGACAGCAGGCACGCCGCGCCCGTTTACTTTGACCGTGACCGGGCAGAATATCCCACCTGATGCGAAAATTTATATGGATGGAAATCCGCGTGAAACCAAGCGTTTGAACGACACGACGCTGGCTATCGAAATGGCTCCTTCGGATTATTCGATCGCGCGTAATTCGACAATCGAAGTGAAATCGCCGAGCGATCCTGTAAAGTGGTTTTCAAACCCGCTGACATTCACTTCTATAGCTTTAACTGATCCGCCTATCAAATTCATAGGGCTTCTAGGCGAGCAAGCCTTGATTGAGATAACCGGTACCAAAGAATATCTCAGGCTCAAGGTTGGCGATACGATTCAAAGGGTATGGCGAATTGATGCGATCTCGACTCAAGCGATGGATTTGACACAAACGCAATTCGATATCAAAAGACGTGTGCCTCTGCAAGAAAAAGGGAAGTAAAGAGTATGCTCAAAGAAACCACCAGCCGACTTTTTATAAACGATTTTTCGAAAAAGGATTTCTCGAAAGGGCGCACATCTAATGAAGGCGGATATGCTTTGTTGGCTTTAATACTCGCGCTGGCTATTTTGGGAATCGTGCTAACTTCATCCATTACCCCGAACTTTCAATTATCTGCTCAACGCGAGAAAGAGGCAGAGTTGTACTATCGCGGGCAACAGATGGCTGAAGGCATCGCTCGTTATTACAACAACGGACGATTAGGGGTTGTGAATTTGGGCACTCCACCGGCTTACGGCTATTTGAAAGAGATGAAAAAGCTGAAAGAGGGCGTGACGATAAATTTGAGAGAAATAAAATTTGTCAGGCCGTCGGCTACAATAGACCCTTTCGATGGCGATGAATGGGAGCCGGTTTATGCGCGCGACCCCAGAATCATGCCTTTCTTGCAAAACTGGGCTGGCCAGACAGGAGGCATCATTCCTAGAGAATTAATGTTGATTGGCGGACCCCCTACCAGATTAAGGACCATTGCTCCGTCAAGCCCGGCTACAGCGCCAACAGGTGGGGCAACTCCGCCCGCCCGCACTCCGCCAGGCAGTCCAACGCCGCCAGCCGGTACCAGACCCAAAACAGACGATAGTGATGATGATGATGATGACGACGATGATGATGGCCCAATAAATGATCCTTTAGGCCATCTGTTCAGTAGCGGTAATAGCTCTGGTCTGCCAATTGTGGGTG
>JANMSG010000253.1:0-4970 GCA_031389065.1 Acidobacteriota bacterium
TCTTGGAACTGGCAAAATTTCATTCAATTTTGGTGGTTTTGTCAATCGGAAGTTATTGATTATATAATCGCGGCTGGTTAAAAAATATTCGTCAAAGAGGTGCTTGTGCGATTTCCAAGATTGAGCGGCGTTCTTCTTCATCCTACTTCTCTGCCGGGTCCTTTGGGCATAGGCGATTTCGGAAAACAGGCATACAAATTCATAGACTTTCTTGCGGCAAGCGGACAGAGCCTCTGGCAAATCCTGCCTTTGGGACCTACAGGGTACGGCGATTCGCCTTATCAATGCTTCTCTGCATTTGCCGGGAACACTCTGCTCATCAGCCCCGAACGATTAATCACTGAAGGCCTGCTGGCGAAAAAAGATTTACGCAACGCGCCGCAATTTTCCGTCGAACGAGTTGATTACGGCAGCGTCATTGCTTACAAAAACACTCTGCTCGAAAAAGCTTTCGCAAATTTCAAACGCACAACCGACCCAGACCTCCACGCGCAATTCTTAGCCTTCACACAAGAGGCCGCCGCCTGGCTCGATGAGTACGCGCTCTTTCGCGCCTTAAAAGACGCCAACGGTGGTGTAGCTTGGAACAGTTGGAGTAGAGCTCTAGCTTTGCGCGAGAGTGCGGTTCTCGCGCAAGCGCGTGATGAATTGCGAGAAAAGATAGAGGCGCATCGTTTTTATCAATTTATTTTTTTCAAACAATGGAACGCGCTCAGAACGTATTGCCACGAGCGTAACATCAAAATCATCGGCGATCTGCCTATCTTTGTTGCTTACGATTCATCGGACGTTTGGGCAAATCCACAGTTTTTCAAGCTCAATGATGCGGGCAACCCAACTGTTGTGGCAGGCGTACCGCCGGATTATTTCAGCAAGACAGGGCAACTCTGGGGCAACCCGATTTACGATTGGGGTAAGTTGCGAGCTGCTAAATTTCAATGGTGGATTGATCGTTTACAGGCAACATTCAAAGTCGTTGACATCGCTCGCATAGACCATTTTCGCGGATTTGCCGCAACCTGGGAAGTGCCTGCCGGTGACATAACAGCCGAGCGCGGGCGTTGGGTTGATGTGCCTGGACGAGAGCTTTTCACGACCTTGAGAAATTCTCTGGGCGAGTTACCCATCATCGCCGAAGATTTAGGCGTAATCACTCCCGACGTTGAATCTCTGCGCGATGATTTTGGGTTTCCCGGGATGCGAATCTTTCAATTTGCTTTTCGCAGCACAACAAACTCGGATTTGCCGCACAACTACATTCCGCACACAGTGGTTTACACGGGCACCCACGACAATGACACGGCGCTTGGCTGGTTCCACAGCAAAGCAGGCGAAGGCTCTACGCGATCAGCTGAACAAATCGAAACAGAAAAGAATTACTGCCTGGATTACTTAAACAGCAAAGGCAGAGAGATTCATTGGGACTTCATCCGAACCGTTTTAGCCTCGGTTGCAGACACGGCGATGATACCTCTGCAAGACATTTTAGGTTTCGGCTCACAAGCGCGAATGAATTTACCTGCCAGTCAAGAAGGCAACTGGCAATGGCGATTCAAAGCCAGTGATTTGAAAGAAAATTTGAGCGCACGATTGAAACATCTGACAGAGCTTTACGTTCGCCAGGGTGTAAGAAACCGATGAGCAAAAATCCTTGTGTCCAAAGATGAAAAGCGTCTCTGTTTTACAACACCTTTACGTTGATGCACTGGAATATGTCGAATGCCAGATCGCTGAAAAAACGCCTCGCAGAAAACTTGAGGAGGAATCAATCTTTGCGCTGCATCAAGACGCGGAAA
The DNA here is from genome assembly GCA_031389065.1 of Acidobacteriota bacterium. Classification (GTDB taxonomy): domain Bacteria; phylum Acidobacteriota; class Blastocatellia; order UBA7656; family UBA7656; genus JACQDB01. The sequence continues at coordinate 1,797 of JANMSG010000253.1, forward strand.
TTATCGCTGACGCCGCCGGGCACGAGTAAATTTTTAATCGCCAATCTATCTTTCAAATTATCAATCGTTCCGGCGTCTTCCATAGCAGCTATGCGTTCAATCAAGCCTTGCCGAAAAAGAAAATTGGTCTGTCGTTCATAACTCACTTTTGTAAAACCGAAATCCTCTCCGTAATCAATGAGCGCGGAAAAATTGACGCTCGCCGTTATGTCTTGCTCGCCTACTCGCTCAAGCAGCGCCTCCGTCATCGTGTGTTTGTAAAAACATCTGAGCGTTCCTTCGCGTCTATCGGGCGAGTAAAGATGCGCCGCAAGGTCGCCATAATCAATCGTTATTAAAAAACCTTTCTCCATCACCGCGCACATTTTTTTTAACCATTCAATCGCATCAAGATTGATTTCAATCACTTGTCCTTCAAAGAAGCGAAAGCCAGTTCGTTTGATGTATGCCGCGAGTTGCGTATTCGATAAGGTACGCCAAACAAACGCCAGTTTTTTTTCTTCTGAATCCTTCTCTTTTTCAATTGCAGAATGGTTTTCAGAAGGATTTTTTTCTAGGGTAACGAATTGTTCTTCCATTCCATTGCGCGAAAACCTGATACGATGAACCGGCAAGGCGTCCACGAATTCATTTGAAAAAGCGATCCCTGTGATTGGCTCAAGCTCCAGCTCTTGAAACTCGCGCCAACGTACTTTGCCTTCAAACGGTTTCAGTTTTTCGCGTTGTCGCGCTTGCATAACAGGACTCTGTTCAACAATCGTGTAGACGATTTCTTGAAACACCGCCGCCTGGTCATGGCGCAATGCTGTTAAGACATCAAAGGCGAGTTGCCCTGTGCCTGCACCCATCTCGACCAGTAAATAGCTTTTTTTATGATCAAGCTGCTGCCACAATTCAATAAAAGTTTGTGCGAGGATGGCACCGAAGGCCGGATGTACATTGCTCGAAGTGTAATAATCGCCTGCTACGCCGATCTTCAAACGCTCTGTATTATAATATCCAAGCTCCGCGTCATAGAGCGCGGCTTGCATAAACTCGCGAAAAGTCATTTGACCTGCGCGCGCTAAACGCTCAATCAATCTCTTCTCAAGTTCTGTTTGGTATGCAGACATTTCTTTTCTTTTTTCTATTCGATGAAAAAGACCCGCGCACAAAGGCGCAACGTAACGCAAAGATAAAAACCATGTATAGCAAATCGTAATTTATATCAGTTGACCAATAAAAAAAGCGCAGGGCTTACGATTCCCTGCGCTCTGGTTTATCGAACTGCATTTCAAACTATACTTCAACCATCGGTTTGCCTTCGACATCTTCCTGGCTGACATTACCTTTGCCAAAGATGAAGCGCGTCGGGTGCTCCTGCATAATCTTGTCTTGAAGTCTCATCAAGCCGTACAACAGAGCCTCAGGACGCGGCGGACAGCCCGGTATATAAACATCAACCGGAACGATGCGGTCAACGCCTTGCAAGGTTGAATAGGTTGGGAAAGGACCGCCAGTCGAAGCGCATGCGCCCATGGCTATGCACCACTTTGGCTCTGGCATCTGATCCCAGACGCGCTTGATTACCGGAGCCATCTTGAGCGTGGGCGTTCCCGCAACAATCATCAAATCGGATTGACGCGGGCTTGGACGAAATACCCCCGCGCCAAATCTGTCCATATCGAAACGCGAAGCGCCCGTCGCCATCATTTCTATGGCGCAACACGCCAAACCAAATGTCATAGGCCACAACGCGGAAGCGCGTGCCCAGTTAAAAACAAAATCAACCGTCGAAGTGATAATGCCGCTCGACGATTCAACGATCTCTTCTCTTGCCATAAACCCTTTTGGATTTTGGATTTTAGATTTTAGATTTTAGATTGCAGTAAAGCCAAATATCCTGTAATCCAAAATCTAAAATCTAAAATCTAAAATTGATTAAGCCCACTCAAGCGCGCCTTTGCGCCAGGCGTAATAGTAGCCGACGACGAGTATGCCTATGAAAATCAACATCTCGACTAATCCGAACAAGGCAAGTTTGTCATAAATAATTGCCCAGGGAAATAAGAAAACCACTTCTACATCGAAGACCAAAAACAGTATGGCGATGATATAAAATCGCACGGAAAATCGTTCGTGCGCGCCGCCTATCGGGTCAATGCCGCATTCATATGGCATCAGTTTTTCGCGCCCGTAGACTTGCCGGTTGATCAACCGGGACAGGGTCAGCAGCACGAATGGCAAAGCCAGGGCTATCAAAAAAAAGAGAATGATCGGGATGTATCCGTAAATTGGCACGGCTCCCTTGTTTCCCGAAGATTGAACTTGAGACTGGAGCAACAAACCTAGTATATGTGTCATTTGCTCACCTTACAGTTGAGTTTAAATTTCTACTGAAAACTGCGAGGCAATCATATTTTGCGCTCACCTGGTTGTCAAATCGAAAAAGCTGAATGCTTGCTGCCTTGCCTGCTCAATTAATATCATGAATAATTACTCTTTTGATTTTATCGTTGAGCGCAGCTTGATTCGCAACTAAGGGTAAGCAGCAAGGCAAAAAGTCAGACCAAGGCTATAGCGGTCTTGGCTCAATGTTATACTGAAAAACTTTTACCTGGGTGTTTATGTAGGTTTTCTATTGATATGAAATTATCTCATTTGATCTTTACCGCGTTCATTTCATTGACCATCGGGTGTGCGCCATCAACACAATTGCCGGGCAAAGAGAAGCTGAATAAATATCCGACAATTATTCAAGTTTCTACGCAACGTCAGACCCAGGCAGAGCGCGAGTGGCGCCGTTTGCTTGAAACCTATGGCACGCCTCCAGTGCAACCGGATTTCTATCCCGTTACTTTGACCCCGCGCTCTTTGTCTGGCATTCAAGGCGGCATCAAAATCATTACCACGCCAATTCAACCAGACTCGGAAGAGGTAACGGTCAGGGAAGCAGCCAGAAAATTCATTGACCGTTGGCGCGACTTATTAGGCTTAGACCCCGCAAACCTTTCACTGGTCAGCGATAATCATTCAACTGATGTGCATCGTTTAACTTACAAACAATCGGATTACCCTTTCCCGATTGCTGGAAATTTTGGCGAGTTGACCTTAATCATCAGCAAAGACGGACGCTTGGTTCAACTCGATGACCGCTTCATCCCACTGGTCGAATTGCCTCTTAAACCAGTGATT
>JANMSG010000268.1:0-8653 GCA_031389065.1 Acidobacteriota bacterium
ACAATTTTTGGGAATCCTCCCCGAGCAATAGTCTGCATCTTGATAGCGGTGAGAAGTCCTGGGCTGAACCCCATGTCGCCGTTGCCGCAGGAGACGATCCGTTATTTGCCAGCATAAAGAAGATGATAGGTACTTTTTACTGGACACCGGAAGCGGCATTTACACTCGCTTTTCCCGACATATCTGTGTCCGCTCCTGAATTACGGGTGATTAGCTACGTTTTGCCGCAGACACTGGCTACCCGTACCGATCAGCGTAATGAAAAGTCAATGCCATCCGAACGGTGGGCACGTTCACGTTTTTATGGAGAGCAATTCAATTGTGATCTTCGCCTGCATCTTGCTGCAAAACTTACGGAAGCGGGATTCCCTGCTGTCGCCCCCGAGCGTCTTCCCGGCTTCGACTACCGCCAATCCGAGCAATTTGGTCTTGCTTCCAACTGGTCCGAGCGTCACACCGCTTTCGTTGCCGGCTTGGGAACTTTTGGCCTCTCCGATGGTCTGATCACTCGTTGGGGCAAGGCGGTACGCTTCGGCTCTGTTGTTACTCGCATGGATTTACCCATCACAATTCGTCCCTATAATGACGACCACCAAGCCTGGTGCCTGTGGTATGCCAAAGGAACCTGTGGTGCCTGCGTCCTACGCTGTCCTCCTGGCGCAATCACGACCGCAGACGGTCACAACAAAACTGCATGCCATCTCTACATCCGAGAGGTAACCACTCCCTATGCCACCAAAACGTACAGTACCGTTGCTACTCCGTGTGGGTTGTGCCAGACCAGGATACCCTGTGAATCGCAAATACCACAAGAATTGGCCCCAAAACCATAGATAATACTAAAACCAGTGGTAAAATTTAACCTGCTTGACACATAATGATATTGCAGCACCTTGCTCCATGTAAGCTGGTGGTTGGCTAGGGCAGCCTTGATTTTAACTGCTGAAAACAACTTGTGGTGCGACAAACTACCCATGCCGCGTTGCCCCCTTCCAGGGGGTAGATCAAAGCCCCGTCATTTGGACGGGGATTTTTACAAACCTTGAAGGTTAGCATACCTCAATACACATTTTTGGTAAACCAAGCGACCGGCATGCGTAAGCTGACCGGGGCAGGGTATTTATCGATATAGCTAGCCCGGAGAATGAACTGAACCGGACCAGAAATTTTCAATGCAGCCGCCACCTGATGTTTGAATGGGTCCTCTTCGAGCATTTGGCTCATTGGATGGATAGCGATCATTCTTCTCCGAGCTTCAAAGAGCATTTTTTCAAAGCTCCTGCCGGTCTCAATCAATGACGGAACGCTCGAATCCGAACTGGTCACCACCAACCAACCGCCGCAGTTGGTAGTCTGCTCCCGCGCTATTTCCACTGTCCGTTCACGAAAGTCTTTCCGCATGACAGAATTGCGGTTCATAAAGTGACGAGCGTACCACCCCGTGATACCATTCAACTCCATGGATTCCGGGGTAAGGCCGTTGCGGTGTCTGCGGGCCTCGCTATCCGACCACCGGATCCAGTTGGCCAATTCTAGCTGAGCTTCATCTCTGAACGCCTGAATCCGATTGGCTTCTATGACCCCTTCCCGCAGATATCTCCCCCCGGGCGATGAAAAAGAAAAATAAGACAAACGCTCACCAAAGAAGGAGGATAATGCCATCATGTCGGAAGAAGCTAGTTCCCGAGTGAGATGCCCTTTTCGAACCGTTCTCCTCTCTTTCAACAGTTCCATTGGGAAATTCAACGGTATTTTCCTCTTTAATTTGACATCAAGTATGTCCTGATCGATCGGCTTCTCTGATATGACCTTGTATTCAACGTCATATCCGTAATTTCCGGCAGCAGTAATAAGGTTCTCCAGGAAAGCACCTATGGAGAGAAGTATTTCCCTGTTTCCGGGATCTACCCCATGCAGCCAGCGGTCTGTATTCGAGCCGATGATGAAGTTGTCTGGGGCGAGAACTCGTACCGACCAAGGCTGGGTGTTATGGCCGCTCGGCGCAAGGGAGGCGTAGTAAAGGATTTCGACAAATTGGGGAGAAACAAGAATTCTGTTTTCGGTTTTGATGCCATTCTGTTGAAGTTCAGAACGGGTAATTCCTCCACAAGCTGTGATTAGTGGCCAAGCGCCCAGCACGACAGTCCCCCTGCTCAGCATTTTCATAAATTTGCGTCTGCTTTCGTTCATGAATGCACCCTTTCTTATAGATCGTAGTCGAAACCGAAACCAATCGTACCAAACAGCTCACCATTTCGATTGCGGTCATGCAAGTTCACCCCGATCTGTGAATAGATACGCGGCCGTTTTAACGACCAAACAGATTCCGCGGGTACCCAGTAAAGTTGGCCTCCTATTCGTTCCCTAGTCAAATCCGCCTCTGCAGCGTGGGTAATTTCATAGAAAGGACCAACCAGCAGGGATGCATCCTTTCGTCCCTTCCACCCTTCGTAAAGCAACATAGTCCGATTGGCGAGTAGCAAATCACCATCTTTGAGAAGTGTGTCGTATTCCGCCTCATAGAAAAATGGCCCTTTACCGTCAAAACGGTAGTAAGAAAAGTCAGTTTGGTTGCGGAAAACAATAGGTCCCTTCTTAGCGTATACAGTTGGCTGGACCATGATGCGGTGTCCAAATCCGTCCTCTTCTTTCCCTGATAAGGCGTTGATTTGAGCCTTGCCAAACTTGGCGTTTGCATCGGAAAAAGAGATGAGGGAACCGTTCGTACCAAAAAATCGGTAAAGGTCGTATTGCAAACGAATCGTAGCGAATATTGCGGGCATCCATTCGATGTGAGCAGAAGCTTGACTGTAGGCTGGGTTGGCCCCGACGGCGAATCCTCCTTGCAGATAAGATGAGGGCAGTCCTGTTTCCTCGTCCTTGCCAGTAATAATCCTGCGATAACCCCCTACAGAGAGCATGACCCCGTTCGGGTTCAGACGAGTGAATAGGTCGGCGTGTAAAGTATTTCGCCCTACATTTTCTGAGCCACTTGCAAAACCAGTGTCACCCTTGGGCACTGGAATCTCCCAGCCCAGCGCCAAGGCCACTGCCGGAAAAATTACGGTGATTATAATAAAAAGGATCTCTACCAGTCCACGGCCCACTCTGTTTACACCAATTGAATTCATGTTTTTCTCCTTTCAATCTTGTTACCTATCGGTAACAATGCGGACAAAAAAAACTACGGGAAAACCTTTTGTTTCAGACTCCGTTCGCAGATCGTGAAAATAGCGCGCTCCAAGCGTTGCCATCCTTCATCACTGTTTATCTCAACAGTATTGAACACGTTGACCTTGCGTGCCCTCACGACAAGGTAGTTAGTGGCTGCACCAAGCAAGGCGGTTATGGCGACAACATCCGCATCTATTATATGGAGGTCATAACCGATCTCCTCAAAAAGACGAATGCTCAATCCCTCACGCACTTTTTCAAGTATTGCGGTCAACTCGTTCCGCTCGACCGTCTCCCAAGCAAGAATCTCTTGAGTTATTGGACGACGACGCAGAGCACGGGCAAAATTACACAACATGATCGCCACACGCTCCTCAGGCGGTTTTGCCTTGAGAGCTTCGAGATCAGTGCCTGCTATTTCTTCGAATGTTGGCCAAAATTCTCCGGACATCCCAAAAGCCTGCAAGAGCTCCGGCAAACCTCCGAAATAACGGTATATCAGTACTTTACCCACCCCAGCTTCACTTGCGACAGCGTTTATTCCTACATTTCGAAATCCTTTTTCAGCAAGAACCCTACCAAGGGCAGCAAGTATCCTCACCTTTGTTTCTTCTTTGTCTCGTGCCATCTATTCCTCCACCTAAGTTACCTGTAGGTAACATATAAAACAATATCTACCCTTCAATGACATGTCAAGAACAATTTCTCTGACTGTCCCCCTGTAAACTTGACCAAGTATTCGAGGGGGGATCAATCGTTAATCCATCGGACGCCACAGATAACATACTTAAAAACAGTTAAAATTAGAGTAAATGTGCATTTTAGTGAACATGTTCTGCGCAGTCGTACACTAAAGCAGTGTCCGGCCGGAATCGAGGCCAGAAAGTGAAATTGCGTCGTTAAAATTGTTGGATTTGATCAAGCTGGTCGATAAAGTGGCGGACAGGGTGTGTGGGCGGAATAAAAGTGCTCTCGCAGAGAAGGCCATAGAGGTCTACTTCGCTACTCAAAAAAACGTCCAAACCCGCTTTCTCAATAGGTTGTTGCTGCATATCAGATTATTCTTTGATATGGCGCTGAGGATCGCGCTACGGGTGAAAAGACAGGAATGATTCATATCCTGGCTCTGGTGGAAATTCTGAATGCTTAGGGTCAGGCCGCTTTCACCGGCCTTGTTTCTTTTCTTGTAGGAGGATATGATTATTTCAAGAGTGCTGCTAGTTCGCGCCACTCCAGGAGGTGTAATTATGAGAGACGATAATGGGAAAATTTGCGGCATGGACAATGTCCAAGAGCGCCAAGAAATGACGAAGGGGGAGAATGACTTGTCTTGCACAATTTGCTGTGCCACGTCAGACGATCCGACAAAGCTCTGCGCCCCGGCAAAAGATTCTGAAAACCTATTCTGTAAAGACTTTTCGGGGAATAAGACATAAAACCCTAACAGGTATAAGGTTGCGTTTTTCTTCTGAAAAACAAAGGCCGGTCTTGACATCATGTCAGGGTCGGTCTTTATCGTTCGTGGCTTATCATGATATGGGCTTGGAGGTGATCGACCGGCAGAGGGGCGGACCTGAAGATTGATTGCGTGCTGGCCCCACATTCAATAATAATTAATGCGATCATGGTAAGTGGTGATTATGGCATACTGGAGAAAAACGCCAAGGGGAGGGGATTGTGGTCATCAAAATCAAGGATTGGATCAAGTCAACCACCAAGATACATTTCATAAAAAGTATTCGTCGCCAGTCAACATTGATGGGAAATGATCTATCTTACTTGACAGACGAGCAATTGGAAGCAGAAATAGCGAAAACTGGTATCGCATTTTCAAACGCTGGCATAGAAGCTGCTAAAGATACAAAAGCGTTTCGTAAGTTGACCGCTACAATCAAGAGTATCAAATCAAAATGTTAAGCGGCGCCTGGGTGGGAGATCGGCAGGATATGGCCCTACAAGGAATCGCACAGATGTTTTAACTGTATGGAATATGTGCGTTATTGTTTGAGCAAAAAAAAATCCCCGCAGCCGGAGGGGGCAAGCGGGGCAATGGAAAGGAGGTTTAAATCTGTACACAATGATCTTGGTTAAGGATAGCGTAGCCTGGCAGGAAGTCAAGGCGGGGCGGGGCCGGGCTGCTTGCCGGCAGTTGGTGGAGATCCCCATGTCCGTCAAGCTAGTATCCTGACCAGTTTTCCGCGATCACCCACTAGGGCATCAAGTGATCACAGTATAAAGTGATCGTCAAAGAAACCTTCGTCTCTGGCCATCGTGCCGGCTTAAAAACCATGGTAAAAATCGTCAATAGTTACGTTGAATGCGATAGAATAGCAGGTGATATCCGGCAGCGAAAGGAATCTCCATGGACGCGAGAGATAGGGCGGAGGAGTGGCTGAAGGGGAGTTGGCACATACGAACTCGACACTGGAGACTCCATCAGCATGGAGACGAAGGCCACGTTACTGGCGCGGCAGCCACGGAACAGTTGAAGGGGATGTCATAGGCATGGCATCAAAGGATGAACACCGATTGCGGAGAGAATACAGCATGCGACTCCGGAGGGATAACCAGTGACAACAGCAATCAAAAAGCAATTGTTGGAGAAGGCCGCGGATGAATATTTAGAACTTGCGCGTGAAGAAGTAGACGCTCATTTCAAGAATAGGCTTATTGGCATGCGCAGGGCTTTGACCCTTCTTGGTGAGGATGCGCTTGCCGATTACATCTGGAATTTGTTGAACCAGCTACCCAAAAGACCTGAGGTATTGTAGGCGTGGTCACCAAATCAATTGAAAAACTATTTTCTGCTGCTCTGGCGATTGACGATCAGGACACCAGAACCGGCCTATTCCCCTTTACTGGAGAGCAGGCTTTTTTGTGGCTGGCCAGTGAGGTCTGGGTTTGGAGAGGATCGACCGGCAGTGAGGCGGGAGGCTTTTCGTGGAGGGGGTTTGAATAAGGATAATATTGCCAAATGGAGAAGAGCGAAAAGGCCGGGCTAGTCACCTGGCCTTTTTATATTGAGCGATCCTATGTGTTACCCATATGCTACCCTTTCCCAATCCGTTAGGGGAAATATGACCGCCCATAGAATTTCATTGGCTAATCGCGAGTAGCCAGCCACTCTTGAACTTCGGTCATGCGCCAGACGCCCCGGCCGACCTTCGAGACAAAGAAGGTCGAGGGCACCAACAACGTCTACATTTTCCGCTATCAGAACCACCAGTCGATGTTCGTCGTCACTCGGGACGGCGTGATCGCCACAGACCTGATCGGGTACGGACGGCCGCAGGCAGTGGCAACCTACGTTGAAGAGATCAAAAAGGTCACGAAGCAGCCCATCAAGTACCTCATCTATTCTGGTCCCAGCTTGACATCGTTTGTGTGCAATGTAACTACTCCATGATCTCTTGTGTGCACTGATGGATGTGCTGTCGCGATGATGCCCCAAGCACCGTTTTACATCCACATTACAGGGGGAGCCTGGGCTGTACTACCTCTGTTCAGGGTACAGGAAGTTTTTCCGGTACATCCGCAAGTATCTGCGGGCGATGACCACTCTGCTGGAGAACGGACTGCCGGCATCCTACGTGATGCAAGCGGTCAAGGGGCCACTGGTGATCAACAAGGGGCAGGTGGTTGTAAAAAAATACGGCCACTGGATAATTTTTTGCCAATTCAATAAACCTTTAATCTACCTGTTGCGTAATTGTTGTGTTTTTGCAACACATAATATTTTTACTTAAAACAAACTTCACGTAAAAAATCTATACATGCTGACAGTATTTATAAATTACAAATGATTTTAATTGAATAGAATGTTGGCTTCATATCCGGCAGATTTAGGAACGATAATTCAGACTGTTGCCTGATTCATTTCTTACCTGAATAGGAAGTTGATGTTTTAAACTCATATTTGGCAAGAACATTGCTTTAAATTTTATCATATAATAAATTTTATAAAAGCCAAACCCTTTGTGAGGAGGGGACGGAAAACTACGGATCTTTGTTAACAAAGATGGCCGGGCTGCTAAAAAATGAAAAACTTTTAGCAGCCCGGCTTTTTTGTTTTCATACATATTCTGGTACAGGTGGAGTTAAATAATCGCGAAAGGTGACTTGTATTGTCATCAATACGTCATTCAAATATTTCGAGTTCTGTGAAACATAACCACAGGCAGGGTAATTATGAACTATTCTCCTGCACCCAAAAGTGGTTGCCTCTTTGTCGCATTGGAGAGAATTGCCACTGCATTCCGGAGCGCCAGAAAAGGAGGTGACCGGTAGCAGACGTTTGCATGAGCAGGAGAGGGATTATCTGATTTTCACCCACATCGTACTAATTAAGGAGGTAACAATCATGAAAAGTAAAAGTATTATCAAGGGAGTTCTGCTTGCAACATTGACGTTGGTCGTGGCCGCAGGAAGCGCTGCGGCGGCAAACCTCACACCAAAAGAGAAACTAGGCAAGAACCTGTACTTCGATATCCGGCTCTCCAGCCCCGCCGGACAGTCGTGCGCGTCGTGCCACAGCCCCGGCGCGGGGTTTAACGGCTTCGGAGACGCGAACATTCCGGTGATTGAAGGCGCAGTGTCAGGCAAGTTCGGCAACCGGAACGCGCCATCGGCGGCCTACGCATCGTTCAGCCCGTCTTTGGCTTTCGTTTCTGACGGGAGCGAATTTTTGTCAGTTCTGGGACGGCAGGGCCAAGACTCTTGCCGACCAGGCCAAGGGACCGTTCTTAAACCCGGTCGAGATGAACAACAAATCCAAGGGGGAGGTGGTGGCCAAGGTCATCCTTTCCAACTACGTTGACCTCTTTATCAAGGTTTACGGCGCCAAGACCCTCCTTAACGTCGATAAGGCCTACGACATGATCGCCGACGCCATCGCAGCCTACGAGAGTACCGCCGAGGTTAACAAGTTCAGTTCCAAGTATGACTGGTACATGAAAGACCCGACGAACAATAAGCTCTCCGCGCAGGAGGAAGCGGGGCGGTTACTCTTCAACGACCCTTCCAAGGGGAACTGCGCCGCCTGCCATCCCAGTAACGGCAGCAAGGCGCTCTTCACCGACTTCAGCTACGACAACCTCGGCGTGCCCGGCGACACCGTCAACCCCGACCTCGGGCTAGGCGTCACTGTCAAGGACGTGATGGAGTACGGCAAGTTCAAGGTGCCAACCCTGAGGAATGTGGCGGTTGCACCTCCCTACGCCCACAACAGCTACTTCAAGACCCTGAAGGAGATCGTCCACTTCTATAGCACCCGTGATGTAGCAACTGAGAACTGGCCGGCTCCCGAGTACCCTGCTACCGTCAACACTACAGAGCTCGGAAACCTTGGCCTGCTTGATGCGGAAGAGAACGCCATCGTCGCCTTCATGATGACCCTCACCGACGGTTACGCGCCCCCGAACCCGCGCTAGGAGATTTTGTCGCCGCGTTAAAGACCCCGAATCGGATGGTTCGGGGTCTT
>JANMSG010000269.1:0-4125 GCA_031389065.1 Acidobacteriota bacterium
GTTTTAGCATTTTGGGTGCGATCATGCAGCAAATCCTTAACATACAGTCCTTTAATTAATAAGAGGTCTGTTATCACTATGCCCGGATTCCACTACCCAAAAAAAGGCAGTGGAGTCCGGGCATTTTTCTTTTCAGTTCTATTAAATATTTGCCCCACTTTCCTGAGTGTTTTGCAGGATATTGTTTATTTGTTACCCATAACTTCTACGAAAAACCGCGCAATGGATCTTGCTTCACCAATCGCCCGTAATCAAGTATCATGCGTCAAATCAAATCAGGAGGTTCAACAGATAGATGAAAACAACGCAACGGTTCATTCTTTCAGGGATCATTTTCGCTCTTTGTTGCTTTGCCGCATCGGCGCAAGATGCGGGGCAGGTGCTGCGAGTTTCGGTGCAATATAATACGCTGAAAAACTCCACCAAGATGAGCGACGAGATGCGCACAGAGGTAGAACGTCTTGAGAAACTGGCGCAGGAAGCCAATGCCGCACGTCGTTATGGAGATGCGATGAAGCATCTAACGCGCGCTACGTTTGTCTTGCAGGGTCAAAAATGGACGCCAACGCTGGAACTCTTTTCGGCGTTGACGATGAAACTGGATCGCGCGGTCGTAGAGCCTTCAGAGAAGCTGCATCTGCAATTGAGGCAGATTTCTTCGCTGGATGAAAAGACGGACGCGAAGCTCGTCGGCACGGTTGAGTTGCTTCCTTTGCAGACCAATGAACCGATCAAAACGCTGAAATCAGTTGAGGGAATCTCCACCGATTTTATTGCTCACCCGACCTCTATTGAATTGAGCGTCCCTGAAGTTCCGGCGGGCAATTATCGCCTGTTACTGACTCTCAAGTATGTGGGCGAAGAAGCGAAGGTTAGCAAGTACGCCACCCTCCACATCGAGCGTGGGCTTGCGGCAAAATTCCAGGCAGGGAAAGACCTGGCAGCGAAGATCGAAGCCCAGCTGCGCGCCGAAAAGAAAGAGGCGTTGCTTGCCGCTCTGCCTTCGGCAAACTATCGAATTCGACTCTTTGAGATGGCTTCGGCATCACAGATCAACTTTAATCGTATAGATTTCAACGAGGAGTTGAAAGAAGCCCTTGCACTTCTCGATGAGCTTGCAGCGGGGCGCGACCCTTTCCGTGCGCGGCGCGGCGATTTCCGCAAAGCTTACCAGTCGAAAGTTGACGACACCTTTCAACCGTATCGCATATTCGTTCCGACAAGCTACGACGGTTCAAAATCCTATCCCGTTATCATTGCACTTCACGGCATGGGAGGCGACGAGAACAGCTACTTCGACCAATATCTTCAAGGCGCGTTCAAGGTTGACGCAGAGAAGCGCGGCTACATCGTCGCCTGCCCGAAAGGTAGGGAACCTGCTTCAATGTACACAGGGTCGGCTGAACGCGACGTGATGGATGTACTCGAAGAAGTCCGCCGCGCCTATCGCATTGATGCGGACAGAATTTACCTGACCGGTCATTCGATGGGCGGATTTGGTACCTGGTCTCTGGCAATGAATCATCCTGAAATTTTTGCAGCCCTCGCGCCGGTTGCAGGTGGCGGCAACCCTGCGGCGATGTCGAAGATCGCTCACATCCCGCAACTGGTGATTCACGGAGATAATGACAAAACCGTGCCAGTCGAGCGCTCGCGCGTGATGGTCGAAGCGGCGAAAAAGCTTGGCACAGAGATCAAATACCTGGAGATCGCTGGCGGAGATCACATCACCGTTGCCGCGCGAACTTTCAAGGACGTGTTTGACTTCTTTGACACCCATCGCCGAAAGAGCGCCGACGCAAAAGCGGCAGGGGCAGCAAAGGGAAATTAAAAGTTGGGCAGGCTTTTAAGTAGTGAATAGTGAATAGTGAACAGTGGTGGAACTTATTCCTGATTCTATTCACTAATTGGGGAATGCCTTAATTATTCACTGTTCACTATTCACTGTTCATTTATCGCCTGGAGAACTGTATGGAGAATCTGTTGCCATCCAATCGGCCATCTCCACTCAAAGTGTTAATTGATTGATTAGCTCCATACTCTACGTTGATGGTTCCCGAAGCATTCGCATTGGCAGAATTGGTCAAGCGGATTACTACCCCATTGGTGTTGCGGCTTTCTATTCTGCCGCCCAACACCACTTGCTGGCCGTTTGACAGTGCCAAGACAACCTCCACCTCTCGGTTGGCGGCACTCGTCAAAGCTACATTTTCTATATTCGCGTTAGCCCTGCCTTCGCGCCTCCACAATCCGCTGCCTCTTTGAGAAAGATCAAGGCGCTCTCTGTCATTTGCATCTGGGTCGTAACCGAAATTTCTGCCGTTGAATTCAACGGTAAAATTTCTGCTATCCAGTCTGCCGTTGCCTGTAAGCCGCTTGATTCTGTTATTGGCCTCGGTCTCGATGTTGATAGTTCCCGAGGCGTTCGCATTGCCCGAATTTGTCAAACGCACTGTGATGAAGCGCGTATCTATGTTCGACACTTCGCCAGTAAATCTTATGGGATTGCCATTCGACAGATTGAAACTGATTTCCAGGTTGCCGTTGGTTGAACGAATTACAGAGACTCTGTTGATATTTCTTCTGGGGTCTCGACCGATGGACAAACTGCCGTCTCCCTCATCGGACAAATTGATTTGCTCTTCGACAGGCGGCTCTTGTTGGGGGTCATTGTCTTCATTGGTGACGCGCGTGAACGTAAAACCGGAACTGCCATAAACTCCACGATCCCAAATCACCGTCTGCAAGTTGTCGCGGTCGTTTCCGCGCAATTCAAACTTCAACGTAGCTTGAACCGTTTCATTATCGTTGACGGTTCTCAAGAGCACCTCGATGGCGCGTCCGCTTCTTCTCCAGGTGCCTGTGTGGAGAACCGTTTTTCTATCGCGAATCTCTGGCAAAAGATCTCCGTACAAACGCAGATTATCGCGATTGACAACCGGGTTGCTGCCTTTGAAACGCGAGGCAATCTCGGCTGTACCGTCATCTTTGATTCGTAAAACGCGCACCATGGTGAAATCCTGATTAAACTTCTGCGTTCGCTCTGTGCTTCTGTAAACTCCGACATACTCGGTGGATCTGTCGGATTGAGAATTGTTGTTATTGAAATCATCGCCATTGAAGGTCACGGAAAACGGTCGACTTCTGGCGTAGCCATTGAACTCCAAGCTGACGATTTGACCATTGGGTCTGATGTTCGCTCTGCCCTTGCCGGAAGCCCCAGCATTGCCAAATCCGCCTGTCAGCTCAAGATCATAATTATTAGTTCTGTTGCTAACCCAACGACCTATGAAGGTGAACTCTTCGTCGCCAAGCAAGCGAATTTCGGCGTCGCCATTTTGCTTCAAAAAGATATTGGCTTCTCTCAAACTTTGGTCGCGCTGCCCTTCCTGCGTCAAGGTACCTCGCCCTTGACTTGCGCCTCTTAGCTCACGCACTTGCGCCTGAGCCGTTACCAAAATGAATGATGAAATAAGCAATGTCACAAAACTGGTTGTTATTTTTTTCATGATTATTTATCCCCCTCATTTTCAGATGACGAAACCTCTTACATCAGTAGCTTGCGGCTGAAAACTATTCGACCTTCACCCCTTTCCAGAAAGCTATATGATTTTTGATATTTGCTGCCGCATCTTTCGTTTCGGGGTAATACCACGCAGCATCTTTGTTCACTTCGCCATTGACGGCTACATTGTAATAACTTGCTTCTCCTTTCCAGGGGCAAGTCGTATGCGTGTCGCTTGCTTGAAAATAATCTTTGTTGATCGCTTCCGCCGGAAAATAGTGATTGCCTTCGACGACAACCGTATTCTCGCTTTCAGCTAAAACTGCGCCGTTCCATATCGCTTTCATATCTCTTCCTCCAAAAATTAAAAATAGCTTTCTCTGAAAAGGTTAAACCTAAATGCGGGAAAAAGACAAAGCGCGCGCTTGAAAAATCGTACTTCACATACAGAGGTAGGGCTTATTCGATTGGCTGACTATCTGTCAGTGTGTTATAAATTTATCTCCTGCCTTCAAGCAGTCATCAGACCAAATGTTCTGCAATGAAAAAGAACCAAGTGATAAAAAAACTAAGAATATGGGCAGAAGATAAACTATGCTAATGCGATGGAACGTGAGTTT
>JANMSG010000278.1:0-3974 GCA_031389065.1 Acidobacteriota bacterium
GCCCCTGTCCAGGTGCCGAGCACCCGCCCGTCGCTGGCGTGCACGCGGGTGACGGTGTTGCTTTCACGATTGGCCACCCAGATGTCCTCGCCATCGAAGCAATTAAATTGTGGGTTGCTTCCTACAACCGTCGTGTTGAGCACGCCGACATCCTTGGGCGTCCACCACTGCCCAGCCGCGGCTCGACGGCTCCCACGCTTCAAAGCCGAGTCCTGCGTGCGGGTGATGAAGGCGGCCATCTGTTCGCGTGTGACGTTTGCAGCGGGGCTATAAGTGGTCGCCGAGGTGCCGTTGGTGAGGCCGGAAAAGTAAGCGGCGGCGATCTGGCAGAAGAAGCCGTTCGAGGCTGGCACATCGGTGAAGGGCAGAGTCAGGCTCTGCCCATTGCAGGTTCCGGTGTCGGCGCGCAAACGGGTCGAAGCGAGGATGAGAATTGCCACCAGTGCCAGAAGCAAGGTGGCGCGGCAACGGTAGCTGCGGGTGATGTGTGTTTTCAATAACATTCCATTTCTCCTTTGGGGAATTCTCCGGGGATGATCTTTACCCTCTCAGGATGAAGCTTTGGTGAGCGAGGAGAGACAAACCAGGAGTTTGCCATTAACTCCGCGCCAGTGATGCAGGTGTCTTGTCTCCATCGCTTGTTGAAGTTCCGCTATGCTGGTCCGCGTAATCAGTGCGGCTTGCTGCAGGGAAACTTCAAAAGCTGAAGCGTTGCAGCGCGCGCACCAGATCAGTCTCGGTGTAGGTCCTGTGATGACGATGCGCTCAGTTTCGATAAGAATTTCGGTTTGCCGGTTTGCCATATTTGTTCATTGCCTCGCGCCAACCTATAACTTTGGAGTCCTTTATGCGATTGGTCCCTGTGCTCGCCGCCCCGCAAAGGGCTTGCGCTTCCTTTACCTTTCGCAAATCTTCTTTTCACAAAGAGACGATGCTGAATCTTGAGGCATATTCCAGCGGCCTAAAAAAAATCATGCCCCTGGTTTGAGAGACATAAGGAAGTCTTCGCGCTCTACTCAAAAGCTGATTGCCAATCTGGACGGCAGTGAAAGGCGCGTGCTCGCCCGACGAAAAGACCCGGAGTTCTTTTTGATATACCCGGCCGGGCCTGCCTGGTCGCCGGATGGTAAAGCTGTCGCTTATATCAACGACATCGGTGGTGTATCGAACATCTGGATTCAACCTCTTGATGGAGGCGAAGCAAAGCAGTTGACGCGCTACCAAGCGCATCGCATAGAGGTTTTCGATTGGTCGCCAGATGGAAAACTCCTCGTCCTCGCGCGCGCTGTCGAATCCGGCTATGTTGCCTTGATCACAGATACCAAGTAAGTTTCCTACATTCCGCAATCTGTTGTTGAGGTCTTCGCTCATCGCGGCAGTTCGAGATAGAGACAATCGGAATGGTGGGCGAAGCGGGCGCGCACTGATAGCAGGTTTATGACAAATTACTTCACGTAAATCTCGCGTTTCCTGATTAGATCGTTTCAATCAATCTTGTCAACAAAGTTGCTTTTCGCTTCACTTTGCTCGTCGGAGCGCTTTCACATGGTTTAACAGCTTGCGTGCAATCGCCGATTTCGGATTGGCTTGAACGAGCAAAGTAAACTCGCGTTCGGCATCATCCAATAAACCCTCGCGCGCATAAATTAAACCGGTAGCTAGATGTGAATTCGCTGAACTCTTTTTGAGTTGTGATAATTCATCGGCTTTCGTTTGTTCGATGACTCTGAATTTAGCTTCAGGCGCTGGTGGCACAGGTGATTTTATCTCCTTGCCATCTTTCATCGCGCCCACTTGCCAGAAATAAATTGCGCCTCGTTTGAGCCCTTTCGGCACTGTCCAACTGGTTGTCGTTATTGGTTGACTGGTCGCTACATAGTTGAAGTTCTCATCGAAAACAGCAACCAGATAGCTGGTCGCTCCTTGCAAAGCGCGCCAACGAAATGTCGGATGATCTGTCGAAATATTCGTTCCCACAGGGCTCAGAAGCGCGAACGCAATGCCTTCGCCTGCACCGCCCATCAAGGTTCCGGCTCTGCCAATCAAATTGCCAATTGTTGAAGGCGCTTGCAAACGCTCGGTTAATATCGAAGTCTTGACCATTTGTTGATAAACCGGCGGCAGAGATTTCAATCCGGTCAAGTTTCCCGCTTTGTCCAAAGTTATCTGATCTGCGCCATCGTTGAGCACTGCCAGGAGCGCGTTTCCATCTCCGGGCTTCAGGTGTTGACTGGAAGATTGCTGGAGATCGCTTAGTTGCGCTTGCAAATTTTCAATCGTGCTGTTTGTGGAATTGAATTCTTGTTGAAGCGATTCGTTCTTCTCTCGCACGTTTGCCAGGTCAGTTTTGAGTTCCCTGTTCTCTGACCGCAGAGAGTTGGTCGCCAACCACACGCAAAGCAGAATCGCCGCCGCCGTGCCCGCCAGTTGCAGCGGAATCCAATACTTTGGTGTGCGCCAGAAAGCCACAAACTTCTCCCAAAAACCTGGCGCGACAGCTTTGTCTACGGATGAAGAGATTGTCAATTGTTCAACCGTTGATTCGTAGGCAAGCGCGGGGGTGAATTCGGCGCTAAAAGCCATCAAGTCTTGCGCCTCTTGCGAACATTGCCTGCATACGTTGATGTGGCTTTCAACAATTTCACGCTCCACATTGTCAATTTTCGCGTCCACATAAGCAGCCATTTGTTCATAAGGAACGTGGTCCAGCGATGCAATGGCGAAATCATTTTTCCAATTGTCGAGTGAGGCGCGCAGTTGTGGCGCACTGCCAATCAGTTTGCGACAGACTTCGCATACGGCAATGTGGTCAAAGACATCCGGCAACGTATCGGCAGAAAGCTCCCCTGCGCGACACGCTTCGATGTGCTGCTTTGTGAGATGTTTGGCCACGATATTCCTTTTTCTTTTGATCCCCTCTACAATTTCATCCGACGCTGAAAATATCGAGATATTACCACGCCGGAATATTCGTTTTGCAAATTTAATAATCTTTCAATCGCCTTGCCAAGCGCTCGCGTGCAGACTTTCGCAAATTGATCACCTGTTGACGGGTGATGCCAAGCGTTGCGGCGATTCGTAAATCATCTAGCGGCAACTCGCTCCACAACTCTGCCAGCTTTTCTGCTGACATCAAAAGCGCTCGCGCAAGTTGCTCGAAATTTGCAGTGCCGGTCAAGGGGAAGAGCGCCAGACCGCTCCCGCCCTGCGCGTCTTTCATATTCAACAGCAGCGCGGCGCGTTGTCTTTCAGGCAATTCACCAATCTGTAACCAGAGTTTCTTGAGATACGAGCGTTGTTCAAGCTCAAGCTCTATGTCTGTTCGTGTGTCCGGCAAAAGCTCTGACAAACTGCCCGAGGTTTCCTGGTTACGATCAACCGACGTGGCTCGATCTTTTATACCACACACCTCGACAACCAATTTTACCAGTTCATCAATCTCTATAGGGGTTTTCAGATGCTCGAAGATCGTCGTCAATAGCTCTTTGAGTTTCGTGCGATGCAAATCTTCGACAAGCAGGCTCGATGAGAGATAAGCATTTGGATGATCGCGCAAGACTTGTAGTTGATAAGAGCCAACAGCCGATTGGGAGCTTGTTTGCCAGGCAGGGAAGCCGCACAGCCATTCCCGACCCTGGCTTTCCCACAAAGCGAACCCCGCTTCGTGCGTCAAGAAGTATCGCAGGCGATTTTTCAAAATGTGACGTTGCGGATATTTTTCGCGCAGATGGTTTGAGCAGGCATGATAGGTGATCGTCGCAACGTAACTGCGAAAATTATTTATCGAGTGATTTTCGGGCTGTAGCTTGAATGCGCGTAGGCGTGTGAGCAGACTCAATACGACATTGTTATAAACATCTTCGGTTTCTTCACCATCAAATGAAGCGCGCATCTTGTAGCCGATGATCTCTTTGATTACCGGGTCAGCGCAGTCAGCGATGAGGCGAGCCATCAAGCTTTGCGACTCTGCTTCA